>JANXXY010000056.1 GCA_025350365.1 Bacteroidales bacterium
ATCCGATTCCGGATGATATGATGCCTTTAACTCCTCCCCTTTCCACGTAATTGAAACCCGCTGCAGTATTTCCTGAAACGTTATGATAAAAATTATATCCACCTGAAATATCTGATACCCAAAAAACCCGGTCGCATATTTTGGATGAAAAGAAAATCTTCGCCATCACTGGAATCATCAACATATTCAGGTATTCGTTGGCATAATATAAATGATTTTGATAAAACGATCCGTTAATACCAACCACAACTCCAGCCTTAAACTTTTCATTGAAAGGATATAAAACTCCGACATTGATGCCATATACCGGATTACGGTAGTTGTTGAATTTGGGGAGGTTGATACTATTAGCGCCATAATTAAACGTTTGCCAGGTAGCAGGAATCACAGATACATTCACAGGAATTTCCACAGAAACTTTTACTGTATGCTCCTTTTCCTGAGCCAGCAAATTTATTCCCATGAACAAAAAAATAAATACACTAAAAATATTTTTTTTCATTTCAATTTACTTCCATTTATTTCAATTTATATCTATTTATTTCAATTTACTTCCATTTATTTCCATTTATATCTATTTATACCTATTTTTTTATCTTATTATATGAAGTAATCAGTCCTTTAATGAGTGCTGAACTAAAACCCTGATGTTCCATTTCGTTTAATCCAACGATGGTAATTCCCTGAGGAGTGGTAACGCGATCAATTTCCTGTTCGGGATGATGACCAGTGGCAAGGATAAGCTTAGCGGCACCCAGTATGGTCTGCGAAGCTATCAGCTGCGCCATTTCGGCATGAAAACCAATTTCGATTCCACCCTGAATAGAAGCACGTAAAAATCGAAGTGCATAGGCCGTTCCACAAGAGCCTAATACAGTAGCTGCATTAATCAAATCTTCAGGAATAAAAACGGTTTTGCCCAACAAGTTGAATATGTTGAGTATCATTTTCTGTTGCTCTTTTGTTGAATTTGCCTCCGCAATGCATGTCATCGATTCCTGAATGGAAATAGCGGTATTCGGCATGGTTCGAAAAATAGGAATTTTACCTGTAACTTCCTCAATATCTGCAATACTAATACCTGCCGCGATGGAGATGATCTGTTTCTTTGCAGGAACAATGACTACTTTAATTTCTTCGAGAACCGATTTTGCATGATATGGTTTCACCGCAATTATTACAATATCTGCAAAAGATGCTGCTTCCAGATTGTTGTCGCTGGTATGAACACCTTGTGATTTAAAATTATCAAGAATGTGTTTACGTTTATCTGACATAAAAATGTTTCCGGCGGTAATAATTCCGGTTTTTAATAAACCTTCTGCGATTGCCGAACCCATATTTCCGGCTCCGATGACAGCAAATTTCAAGTTTTTCATACGTATAATGTGTTTTTTAATTGATTTGCATTTTACAATGTTATCAGAGTGCCCACAATAGGATTCTCCCTTTCGAAAGCATTTGGCCCGCAAATAATAATTTCCGACACTCCGGCTTTTAATGCAGCAAAAGCGTTGTCGAGTTTTGGAATCATACCCGAATGTATGGTTCCATGCGACTTATAATCGATGAAGGTCTTTTCGGTGATTTGTCTAATGACGGTAGTATCATCCTCAGGATTTGATAGTACTCCATTCTTCTCGAAACAATAAATCAGCTTCACCGAATAACGATTTGCCAAGGCTATAGCTACGGACGAAGCTATGGTATCAGCATTTGTATTGAGCAATGATCCAGCTCCATCGTGAGTAATAGGTGCAAATACAGGAGTCATATTCTGCTCCAAAATTCCTTGTATGGCTCGCGAATTAATTAACGATGTGTCGATATCACCCACAAAACCATAATCAATGGGTATTATCGGTCTTTTTACAGCAGGAATCATATTTCCGTCGGCGCCGGTTAATCCAATGGCATTGCAATTACGGGCTTGTAGCTGGCTTACCAGATTTTTATTAATTGATCCCGCATACACCATGGTAACAATCTCCAACGTTTTTTCGTCGGTAATGCGTCTTCCGTCCACCATCTTAGGTTCGATGCCAAGCTCTTTCATCAACACATTGGCAATTTTACCGCCACCGTGAATCAAAATTTTGTTTCCTTTAATGGCGGCAAAATTATCAAGCAAACCATTCAATAATGACTGATTATCGAGAATATTTCCGCCAATCTTTAAAATTGTTAGTTGGTCCATATTTGTTGTCCGGGATTAGTAGTTTGGAGTTCGACTTTTGGTTACACTCTCCAAACAACGATCTCTGAAAATTACTTTAATTTTTTTAAACATGTTTGAAGTTTCCCAACAAACATATCAACTTCGGCATTATGGATATTAAGCGGAGGTAGCAACCGAAGGACCTCTTTGGCTGTTGATGATCCGGTAAAAACTTTCTCGTCGTTAATTAACATGTTGCGAAGTTCGTTTACAGCAAATGGGAATTCAATTCCCAGCATCAATCCGCGGCCTCTTATCGATTTAATCTCTTCTATGGCGGAAAGTCGTTCGATGAAGTATTGACCTACCTCAAAAGCATTATCAACTAGCTTATCCATTTCAATGATGTCCAAAACCGCAATGGAAGCGGCACATGCAAGGTGATTTCCACCGAACGTTGTTCCAAGCATTCCATGTTTTGGCCGGAATTTGGGATGAATAAGTGTCCCGGCTACAGGAAATCCATTGCCCATGCCTTTGGCCGTAGTAATAATATCGGGCGTGATTCCGGCATATTGATGGGCGAAAAACTTTCCGGTTCGTCCGTAACCTGATTGTACCTCATCGAGAATTAAAACCACATCGTATTTGGTACACAAAGCTGCCAGGTCTTTCAAAAAGCTGTCTTCGGGACAATTAATTCCGGCCACGCCTTGTATCCCTTCGATAATTACAGAAGAAACATCTTTTTTCTTCAATTCCACTTCAACTGCATCAATGTCGTTAAGAGGTACAAAGGTAACATGACTGCGTGAATTAATCGGCGCAATAATCGATCGATTGTCGGTAACAGCAACCGCACCCGCAGTGCGACCGTGAAAAGCTCCGTTGAAACTGACGATACGACTTTTGCCATTATAAAAGGAAGCCAGTTTTATAGCATTTTCGTTTGCTTCGGCGCCAGAATTACTAAGAAAAAGACTGTAATCAGTGTACCCTGAAACTTTTCCGAGTTTTTCAGCCAGTTCCGACTGCAACGAAATAATCACAGAATTTGAATAGAACCCCAACTTCTTAAGCTGATCGCTGATTTTTTTAACATAATATGGATGGCTGTGGCCAATAGAAATTACGGCATGACCGCCATATAAATCGAGATATTTGGTTCCTTCGGCATCAAATATAAAGCAACCTTCTCCTTTAACGGGTTCTATATTGATAATTGGATAAACGTCGAATAAATTCATTTTATAATAGTTAAAATTAATATCAAACCTGGTAGGTTTTAAAACCATCAAACCTGCCAGGTTTCTAATGCAACCCGGCTTTCTCATCCAGACCAAACATCAGGTTCATGTTCTGAACAGCTTGTCCGGAAGCGCCTTTGGTTAGATTATCGATAACAGATGTAATTAATACTTTATCCTCGTATTTTTCAACATGAAGAAAACATTTATTGGTATTAACCACCTCTTTCAAGCTAATTTCGCGATCGGAAACAAAGGTGAAAGCTGCATCTTTATAAAAACCCTTATATAACGATGTAAGATCCTCTAAACTCAAAACACAATCGGTATATGCTGTGAGAAATATACCGCGGGTAAAGTTTCCGCGAACGGGAATGAAATTTAGCTTGGGAGCATTTGCTCCAGCCGATTCCAGTGTTTGCTTCACTTCTTTTAAGTGTTGATGGGTAAAAGCTTTGTATATAGAAATATTATTGTTTCGCCAGCTAAAATGAGTGGTATCGCTCAAAGCCTGTCCGGCACCAGTTGATCCGGTTATTCCGTTAACATGGACTTCGTAAGAAAGGAGATTTGCTGAAGCAAGAGGTAATAATGCTAATTCAAAAGCGGTGGCAAAACAACCTGGATTAGCAATATTTTGGGCGTTTTTTATTTCCTTGCTGTACAGTTCCGGCAATCCGTAAATAAATGAGCGCTGAACACCGTTTGCTGTAACATTACCATTTAAACGAAAATCCTGACTCAGATCAATGATACGTATATCCCTGGAAATATCATTTTTAACAAGAAATTCTGCTGATTTTCCGTGACCCATACAAAGGAATAACACGTCAACATCGTTGCTTAGTTTATCCGTAAAGGACAAATCGGTATCGCCTAATAAATCATTGTGCGCTTCAAAAACTTTTTGTCCGGCATGACTTTCGCTATGCACAAAACCAATTTGCACCTGCGGGTGACGAATAAGGATGCGCAATAGTTCGCCGCCGGTGTAACCAGCTCCCCCAATGATCCCAACTCTGACTGACATATTATTTCCCGTTTTTTTTATTATTTGTAAACCGATGGGTAAACTGAATAAAACGCTCCAATACATTATACTTTTTATTGAAGTCGAATTTCTTGTCGTTCTTATTCGGATCATATAACATGGCTGTGCACAAGCACATATGTCGGTTGTTTCGCATAAGAATATCGTAGTTTACACAACTCTGGCAACCTTTCCAAAATTGGTCATCGTCAGTAAGTTCAGAGAATGTAACAGGCTTGTATCCAAGTTCGGAGTTGATTTTCATTACAGCCAAACTTGTTGTGATACCGAATATCTTAGCCTCGGGAAATCTCTTTCGCGACAGTGCAAATGTTGTTTTTTTAATGGCTCGCGCCATACCCGATTTGCGAAATTCGGGAGCAACAATCAACCCCGAATTGGCTACAAACTTACCATGCCCCCAGCTTTCGATGTAACAAAATCCAGCAAGTTTTCCGTCACTAAAAGCAATAATGGCTTTGCCTTCAAGCATTTTCCCGCGAACATACTCAGGTTCACGCTTGGCAATACCGGTGCCCCGAACCTTGGCCGATTCTTCCATTAAAAAACAAATTTCTTCGGCAAATCCCAAATGAGAAACATTGGCTTCAATAATTTTAAAATTCATTGTATCCATGATAAATGCAAAATGATACCACAATAACTAAAAAATATATACTAAATGATTTTGAAAAGGCAGAATACGAAATTCCGCTACTGAGAAATTAGCCCCGGCCGGGCCTTGGAGAATGATATTCACCCTTACGCAGAAGTGGCGTGCAGGGAGCAATAAAAATAATATATAAAAGTGCCTTTTTCATTGTTGGGCACAAAGATATAATGATAAATCGTAAATACAATACGGAAAGATGAGAAAAGTCATAAAACTACATTTTCAACTTTTAATTCCGTAATGATCTTCAAGAATTTTGGCAAACCATGAACCTGGAAGAATATATTTCAACACCACAGCCAGTTTTTGCTCAAACGAGGCTACCACATATCGGTTACAAGGATTTTTACTCTCAACGATCCGGGATATTTTACGCGCTAAAATTTCAGGAGGCCATCCACCATTCTCATCCTTTTCAATAATGGTTAATGATTTTTTAAATTGTTCTTCGTAAGCATTATTATTATCCCTGATATATACATTCTTGCGGTTAATGGTGTTGTGGGTATGAAAATCGCCCGGATTTACCACAACCACACGAATCTTAAATTGTTTTAGTTCAATTCGCAAAGCTTCACTTAAGCCTTCGATCGCAAACTTACTTGCTGAATAAAAGGCCTGAAATGGCAAACCCATTAAACCACCTATAGAGCTGATGTTTATGATAGTGCCCTCGCCTTGTTTACGCATAGCGGGAAGCACAGCCCTGATGGTATGAATTGCTCCCATCAGATTAGTATCGATCTGGCTTCGAATATCATCATACGGCGCTACTTCAATGGCTCCTCCAGTGTGCATACCGGCATTATTGATCAATACATCAATACGACCTTCCTTTTCTAACACCGTTTTGATACAAATTTCAACCGCAGGTAAATCGGTTACGTCCAAATAAAGAACGTTAACGCGGGGATCATGCTCGATTTCCTTGCGGGTTGTGCCATATACTTTATGACCTTTTTCTGCCAGAAGGGAAGCAGTATGTTTCCCAAAACCCGATGATATACCAGTGATAAAAATAACTTTGCTCATAATTTTTGCAGTTGATGATAAAAGTAGTTAGTCGAAATAAAGAATAATTAAAATTCTATAACTATCAAAGTTAGCTTTGAATTTTCCTTAAAGTCCCCGTTTGGGGGGATAAACGGGGCGACTTACAACTTATTAATGCACAGCAGCAGATGAAGAAAGTACGCCTAATTTTTTGGCAACTTTTTCAATCTTTTCTAGTGCCACTTGAACTTGTTCTATTGTGTGGGTAGCCATCAGCGAAAAACGAATTAAGCTATCTTCTTTAGAAACAGCAGGTGAAACAACTGGATTAACAAATACACCATCTTCCAAAAGCATATGTGTCATCTGCAAAGTCTTAATGTCGTCGCGGATGAAAAGTGGAATGATCGGAGTTTCGGATGTTCCGGTATTAAAGCCCATGGCCTTTAAGCCCTTCATGGCAAAATGGGTAACATCCCACAAATGTTTTATTCTTTCGGGCTCGCTTTCCATGATATCCAGTGCAGCCAAAACAGCTGCTGCTGAAGCCGGAGTCATACTGGCGCTAAAAATCAGCGAACGTGAATTATGTTTCAGATAATTAATGGTTTCTTTATCAGAAGCAATAAAACCTCCCAATGAAGCCAAAGACTTAGAGAATGTTCC
Source organism: Bacteroidales bacterium (assembly GCA_025350365.1). GTDB lineage: Bacteria > Bacteroidota > Bacteroidia > Bacteroidales > JAAUTT01 > JAAUTT01. The sequence goes on from JANXXY010000056.1 coordinate 6,768, forward strand.
CATAATAAGATCCACCTTATCGGTTAAACCAAAATGAGATGCCGTACCCGCTCCTTTTTCTCCGATAACGCCAATGGAGTGTGCATCATCAACCATAATAGAAGCGCCATATTTATCAGCTAGATTTACTAATTCGGGAAGTTTAACAATATCACCCTCCATCGAAAAAATACCATCAACTACAATAAGTTTTACACGATCGGGATCGCAAATTTTCAATTTGCTTTCCAACGAATCCATATCGTTGTGAGCAAATTTCAATACTTTCGAAAATGACAACCTGCTGCCTTCAATAATTGAGGCGTGATCGAGCTCGTCAAGAATAAGATAATCATTTCGGTCAGTAAGTGCCGATACAACGCCTACGTTCACCTGAAATCCGGTACTATAACATAATGCACCCTCCTTATTTACAAATTTGGCTAAGCGATTTTCAAGTTCAATGTGTATATCAAGCGTTCCATTTAAAAACCGGGAACCGGCACAGCCTGTACCATATTTATCGATGGCTCTTTTGGAGGCTTCTTTAATTTTCGGATGATTGGTTAAACCAAGGTAGCTGTTTGATCCAAACATCAAGACTTTTTTACCATCCATCATAACTTCAGTATCCTGATCTGACTGAATTTCCCTAAAATAGGGATAAATGCCGGCCGCCATAACTTTCTGGGGGGCATCGTACTGTGCAAGTTTTGCCTGTAATAATTTCATATATAAAAGGTAATTCAGGTGTTGTAAAACTAAATCCTAAATAAATTCTGAGCCAAAAATAGCAAAAATTTAAAGTCCGATTCACTTTTTTATTTTACAAAGACATTTTTTAATTAAAACTCCTTTTCATAAATTCGTGCGTTTAATAGGTCACATATAAAACAACTATCTATATTTCATTAATCTATGGACGAAATTAAATGGGGAATAATTGGTTGTGGGGATGTTACAGAATGGAAGAGCGGACCTGCATTTAATAAGGTTGCTCATTCGAGCATAGTGGCAGTGATGCGCCGTGATGCAAAAAAAGCACAGGATTATGCTCTGCGACATGCTGTTTCCAAATGGTATTCCGATGCCAATCAACTAATCAACGATCCCGAAGTGAATGCCATTTATGTAGCCACCCCTCCGGATTCGCATGCTGAATTTGCCATAAAAGCAATGATGGCCGGAAAACCCGTATATGTTGAAAAGCCAATGGCGGTGAGATATACCGATTGTATACGCATGAATAAAGTCTCTGCGGACACACAGATGCCATTATTTGTAGCATACTATCGTCGAAGCCTGCCATATTTTAATAAGGTGAAAGAATTAATTGAATCTAAAACCATTGGAATTCCATTAATGATAGACTTGAAATTATTCTCTCCTCCGCGGCAAGACGATTTAAAATTAGAAACACATATTTGGAGAGTAAAGCCTGAAATTGCCGGTGGTGGATATTTCTATGATATGGCATGCCATACATTGGACATACTTGATTATATATTTGGACCAATTTCCGAAGTATCCGGTGTTTTTGCTAACAGGGCAGGTTTATATGCAGCTGAAGACGTGGTAACAGCATCATTCCGTTTTAAAAATGGACCAGTCGGATGTGGTTCCTGGTGTTTTGTTTCTCATGAAAAGGCAAAATCCGATGTGATTGAAATTTTAGGTACCAAAGGCAGAATATCGTTTTCTACTTTTGAGTTTTCGCCCATTATTCTTGAGACTAATGAAGGGAAACAGGAATTTATGCCAGCTAATCCACCTCATATACAACAATACATGATAGAAAACATAGTGCAGGATTTACGAGGGGAAGGTAAATCGCCATCCAATGGAATATCAGGAGCAAGAACCAATAAAGTGATGGATTTTATTCTTAATAAAGTAACTCTTTCACAGGAAATATTTTTTCACGATTAATTCATCCTATTTTTAACAAGGTAAAAACAATTTATGAAAGTAGTAGCAGACATTAAAATACCATATTTAACAGGAGTTTTGGAACCCTTTGTCGATGTAGTCTATCTTCCGGGAGATCAGATTACAAAAGAGCACCTGATGGATGCAGATGCTCTTTTAATCCGCACACGCACCAAATGCAATAAAGAATTGCTCAACGGAACACCGGTTAAATTTATTGCAACGGCTACCATAGGCTTCGACCATATCGACACTGAGTGGTGTAAACAAAACGGTATCTTTTGGACTAATGCCCCCGGATGCAATTCTGGATCAGTATATCAATATATGGCATCGGTTTTAGTAAGTTTAGCTCATAAGCACGGATTAAATTTTGCCGACCGTTCTTTAGGAGTGATTGGAGTGGGAAATGTTGGAAAAAAAATTGTAAAGCTTGGAGAATGGCTTGGTATGCGGGTTCTGTTGAACGACCCTCCCCGATCACGAGATAATGGTTCATGTGGATTTGTATCCCTCGAAGGCATTATCCGCGAATGCGATATCATTACCTGTCATGTTCCACTTATTACTGATGGGCCTGATAAAACCTACCATTTGATAGATGAACGCATACTTCGCAAACTTCACTCAAATACAATACTAATTAATAGTTCCAGAGGTGAGGTGGTTGACAATATGGCATTAAAAACCATTCTTGCCGAGAAAAAAATTACCGGAGCTGTGCTGGATGTATGGGAAAACGAACCAAAAATAGACCCCGAACTATTGAAGTTGCTCGACGCAGTTACTCCTCACATTGCCGGATACTCCGCCGATGGCAAAGCTAATGGAACAACTATGAGCGTGCAGGCCTTGTCGAAATTCTTCAAATTACCTCTTAACAGATGGTTTGCTGAAAATATCCCTCTGCCTGAAAATAATCACTTCACTATTGATTGCAAAGGAAAAACAACACAAAAGGTAATTTCTGAAGCCATTCTTTCAACCTATCATGTAATGGACGATGATGCCAGGTTACGTTCTTCGCCTTCAACATTTGAAAAACAACGGGGGAATTATCCGTTGAGGCGGGAATTTAATGCGTTTTGTATTAGATTAGAAAATAGTAATTCCGAGGCACTAAAAATTTTAGCAGGGCTCGGTTTTAAAATAATTTTATAAAAAATGCAAAACTTAAGTGTAAAGATATATATTTGGGCTGCGCAAAGGATTGCGCAAATTATAATTATTTTAATCTATTTATATGAATAAACTATCAGATATAGGACTTGTTGGACTTGCTGTAATGGGCGAAAACCTTGT
>JANXXY010000063.1 GCA_025350365.1 Bacteroidales bacterium
GTTAAATATTTTGATACTGGCTATACACTATATAATACTTCAAACTCACAAATACCATCTGATGAAATCAGGCAAATTTATACAGAGCCAAACGGATTAGTTTGGGTTGCAACTGATTTTGGTGGACTTGGAAAATTCAATAGTATTTCTGATCAGTGGACTGCTTATAATACTGGGAATTCCGGTATTGGAGATAATTTTATAGACAACATCCTCAAAAATAATCTGTTACTTTTTAAATCAACATCTGTTGGTATTTCCACTTATCAAACCAGTAAGTATTTATACCTAGCTAAAAAGGTGTATACAAAATACCTCTTTAATGGTATTTCTTTTCAATCATATCTATTGCACTTTTGTTTGATATTCTGATTTGGGATTTTAATTAATTCTTATAGGCTATTATATTAACATGTAAATGATTGCCTTTAGAAAGAGAATTACTTAATCCCAACTTAGTTATTTCTCAACGTTAATCTGTTGAAATAAAAACCTGATTTAGAAAATTGTCAGGATATAGTGTGTAAAATGAATGATTGAATGTTGAAAAAATTATTGAAAAAGCGACATATGTCTCTGGCAGACCATACCAGGTATCGAATTTTTAAGGATATCCTGGCTCGCAATATCATGTTTGGGCTTACTGTATTTTCGTTGCTGCTTGCTGTTATCATTGGCCTGGGATTATACTTTAAGTCGGCGCCAATATTGAACGAACATTCATTATGGAGCATGTTGAGTTCAAGCAGCTGGAGACCTTTTAAAGGTGAATTTGGTTTTTATCCGTTTATCATGGGCACATTATGGGTAACCATTATAGCCATTGTGATTGCATTGCCACTCTGTTTGTTGAGTGGTATTTACCTTTCGGAATATGCACACCCTTTCATTAAGCGGCTTGTCGATCCGATGATTGATATTCTGGCCGGGATACCTCCTGTGGTTTATGGTGTTTGGGGAGTTCTGGTGGTGGTTCCCTTTATCGGGGATAAGATTGCCCCTCATTTTGTTGAATATTCGGCAGGTTACAGTGTTTTGGCGGGTGGAATAGTGTTGGCAATCATGATTGTTCCATTAATAATTAGTATTCTTACTGAAATTTTTGCTTCCGTACCTAAGGAATTACGCGATGCCTCACTATCAGTAGGTGCTACAAAATGGCAGACCATAAAATTTGTAATTCTACGTAAATCTACACCAGGTATTTTTGCAGCAGTTGTACTGGCTATTTCACGTGCTTTTGGCGAAACCATTGCCGTGTTGATGGTATGCGGCAACATATCACAAGTACCTCATTCAGTATTCGATTCAGGTTATCCTTTACCCGCCCTGATTGCGAATAATTATGGAGAAATGATGTCACTTCCATTATATGATTCGGCATTGATGCTTGCTGCCCTTATTCTGTTTGTAATCATATTGATATTTAATGCTGTATCGCGAATTATTTTGGTTCGCATTGAACGGAGATTTGCCTTATGAGAAGATTTGAAGAATTATTTTTTAAGACATTGATGATATTGGCGACTTTCATTATTTTAGGTTCCCTGATGATGATTTTGTTTGCTGTTCTTAAGCGTGGTCTTCCGGCAATGAACCTTGATATGATTACTAAAATTCCAAGTGGAGGGTTTTACATTGGAAAGGAAGGTGGCTTGCTGAATGCCATTGCGGGGTCGCTATTTATTGTAATTGGCGCTACTGTTCTTGGACTTCTGATCAGTATTCCAATTGTGATCTATATCAATATATATCTTCCGCCAAAATCATTTCTGGCTAACATTACAAGATTATCATCCGATGTTTTATTTGGTATACCCTCTATTGTTTACGGGGCTTTTGGGTTTACATTGATGGTTTATCTTGGAATACGGGCTTCGCTTTTTGGCGGTATTTTGGCTGTTACGTTATTAATAACTCCAATTTTAATCCGTTCGATGGATGAAGTTGCAAAACTTATTCCGAAGGATCTGAAAGATGCAGCCCTGTCACTGGGAGCCACACGCTACGAGATTATTAAAGTAATTCTAAAACAAATTTCACCGGGAATTACCACCGCCATACTGCTTTCGGTTGGTCGTGCCATAGGCGATGCTGCCTCGGTTTTATTTACTGCAGGATATACTGATAGCATTCCAACCTCTCTGTCACAGCCTGCCGCAACTCTTCCCTTAGCTATATTTTTTCAGTTAAGTAGCCCTATTCCTGAAGTACAGGATAGGGCATATGCCGCAGCTTTAATCTTAACAGTGATTGTGTTGGTGTTAAGTTTGACTGCCCGATACTATAGTCGCAAATTTTCTAAAAACAAAATATGAGTCTCAGCTTGGTAATACCCGAAAAAAACATGAGATATCCTTCTGAAGATATAAATGAAAGCACCATTCTCACTATTGTTAATAATGAGCGAAAAAAGGTAGTACCCTCCTCATCTACCATATTGAATCCGCTCATCAGTGTTCGCAATTTAAATGTGTTTATTCAGAAGAATCACATCTTAAAAAATGTAAACCTTGATCTTCCAAATAAAGCAATCACTTGCATCATTGGGCCATCAGGATGCGGCAAAACAACTCTTCTGAAAACATTTAACCGTTTGCTTGAGAACTCATCGGAAATTAAAATTACCGGAGAAGTGCTGGTTGATGGGGAAAATATTCACGATAGGAACATCGATGTCACCCATATTCGAAAGAAAATGGGGTTGTTATCTCAACGACCCTGTCCACTGCCAATGTCGATATACGACAATATTGCGTATGGGCCAAAAATTCATGGTATACGGAATAAGAGGAAACTGGATGTAATTGTTAAAAAGTACCTCAGTGCAGCTGGTTTGTGGGAGGAAGTAAAGGATCGCCTCAATGCCCCGGCTAACAGGCTTTCAATAGGGCAGCAACAACGATTGTGTCTTGCACGTGGTTTGGCAGTTGAACCTCAGGTAATTCTAGGGGATGAAGCCACCTCGTCACTTGATCCCATTTCGAGCAAAACAATCGAGGAATTGTTTGTTCATTTGAAGGAAGACTATTCTATTGCTTTGGTTACGCATACCCTGCGTCAGGCTCAGCGTATTGCCGATCACATTGTTTTTATGTATCTGGGAGAAGTGGTGGAATCAGGACCGGCGGCGGAAGTATTCAATAATCCGAAGGAAAAATTAACCCGCGAATATTTGTCGGGATATTTTAGCTAATTGAACATTCAATTAATGTATGACAGAATTTAAATTAAGAAAAATAAATCATTTACGAGAGCTTGAATCAGAATCGATTTATGTTATTCGCGAGGTAGCTGCACAATTCGAAAAACCGGCGTTATTGTTTTCCGGCGGTAAGGATTCCATTGTGATGTTTCATCTAGCCATAAAAGCTTTTTGGCCTGCAAAAGTTCCTTTTCCTTTGCTGCATATTGATACAGGTCATAATTTTCCGGAAACCCTGGTATTTCGCGATGAGCTTATGAAAAAAACCGGTGCAACATGCATTGTCAGGCTTGTTCAGGATTCGATTGATCAGGGGAAAGTAATAGAAGAAACAGGACCAAATGCAAGCAGAAATAAACATCAGACTGTTACTTTGCTTGATGCCATCGAAGAATTTAAGTTTGATGCAGCCATGGGTGGAGGACGCCGCGACGAGGAAAAGGCAAGAGCGAAAGAACGTTTTTTTTC
>JANXXY010000066.1 GCA_025350365.1 Bacteroidales bacterium
CTTCTTCACAAATAGCGGCATTGGTTTCCATATTAAAAACAAGCTGTGTAAGACCGTAACGGTCGCGAAGGTCAATAAAAGTCATTCCTCCCAAATCGCGAGATCGTTGCATCCAACCGGCCAGAGTAACCGTTTGGCTTACTTGATTGATAGTTAATTCTCCACAGGTATGCGTTCTGTACATATTTTTAACAAATTATATTTTCAAAAAAATGAATTGCCAATGAAACCGCAAAAGTACGAATTTTTCTTCAGGGAAAGTAAAGGGGCAGAAACACACCTTTATAAAATATCAACATTTCTTATATGGAATTTCCCATTATTGAAAATGCTCACGATCTCTAATGTGTTATCAAGATATTGGAAAATTTGAAATATGACGTATGTAAAATATTGCCTGGTCACCTCTTTGTTGTTTATTTAACAATATACTCCATGTCGCATAAAACCATCTATCGATTTTCCTTTTCAGGAATGATGGTCGATAGTTCTGGCTCATAGGAATATTTTTTTTGTATTGATTGCTTTGAACAAACTGAAAAAAGCTTGAATTATACCGAACATCAACAATTTGCAAACCATTATGTTGCAATAATAATGCGAGACTTTTACGGGTGTGTAAAAAAATATGCCGGGGAGCATCCAGTTGATACCAGTTAATGGAGAATTTTTCCCATGCAAAAGAATCAGACACAGGTATACTGATTATGCATGTGCCGTTGGGATTAAGGATGGAGGAAATGGAGGATATCACTTCGTCCTGATTAACTATATGTTCCAGAGAGTGATGAAACATTATTAAATCGAATTTATCCTTTATTTTATCTATTGTTGTTTTTTGAATCGTAAGTCCATTGGGATATTCAATGTTCTCGCTCAGAAATGGATCAATGCCAAAACATTGGAATACCCCGATTCACGCAATGGAAGAAGGTATTGCTTTCCATTGCCACATCCAATATCCAAAATACGGTCAGTAGTTTTCAGCCTCAAAGGATACAAAAACAGAAATCTGCATTTCGGGAGGATGATGCGTGATAATGTTTTGCTAAAGGCATTGCCTGAAATCATGGCTCTGTAAAAGCACTTTTTTAACTTCCAACGTAATCCTGACAGAAATGACAAGTCGGGTTGAGTAAGACTATAATAATTGGCAGGATAATGTTTGGATAAATCTGGAATATCTAACAGTTGCAAACAGGAACAGCAAGTGCATTGAAAATATTCAAAATTTTCGCCTGTTCCAAACATCATTTCTCTTGCAATCCATACGGGGTGATTATCTATTGTTTGGCAAATCCGGCAACGGCAATTCTTTTTTATTTGCATGTTTTAAAAAATGTGCTGATTTTAAGCTGCGAAAGTAGCGAATAAATACATTCTTGGTTCATGCTTCTCGCTTCTTGCTTCTCACTAATTCCTTACCTCTTCAATATCAAAAATTTTGTTTCTATCCCATTCGAGCCAGTATTTAATTGCATTCCGTCGGATAAGTTTCCAGTATCCGTCGTCCATTAATCCAAATTTAACTATACCGTCATTAATATCCGTATCAACCTGTTTTAAGTATTCATCTTTGAGACAAATCTTAATAATCCTGTCTTTATACTTAAAAATAGCCATTGGTTTTGTGACGCTATCGGGAGAAACGCTTATTGTGCCCATTCCAAGTGTTGCCCCGGTACTAACCTGAATACCATCAGTAAGGCAACTATAGGGTGGTTTTGAACCTGCAAAAGTTGTTACTTTCAACTGGTCGGAACCGACACCGAACAGTTCGCATGCTCTTATTCCCATTTTAGCACCAACAATGGAAAAAACGCCGAGGTGTCCATGGAACTCATCTGTCATTACGCATGCTTTCCATTCGTCCTTTCCATAACGTAATATTATAGTATCCATTACACTGCGTACGTCATAATTGAATTGGGTGCGCTGGTTTGGAAATGCATTGAAAACAATATTTTTCTCCAAAACATAATTAGATGTAAGGATATCTGTAATTACTTGCCTTATTGCTGATACATCATAATTTGTAGAATACCGAACATGGATATTTTCCTTAAGAGGACTCATATCAAACAGTTCAGGATTGAGGAGGTAAATTGCTGCCAAATCGTCCCATAACCGAAAATGATTCCTTGACAAACGTTCCCCAACAGCTTGCTGACCATGAATTGCTGAGACAATTTTAGCAACCGGAGTTGTCGATTTTTTAGCAATTTCAAATAATCTCAAATCAAAAATAGCTTCCGGAAGATCGAGATTTGAAACCACATCAATGCGAACACCAGATGAAAAGACGGCATCGGTGGCCTTTTCATCTGCACTATAATTAAACCCTGTAAGTGGTTTTACGCTTCCGCAATACCAGATAACACGATCTATCTTTTTCAATAACCCGGGCGATTTTGATAGAATCCCGGCAAGATTTGTAAGTGGACCCAGACAGAGATATGTAGTTTTCTCAACAGAGTTTTTAAGAATATCGCCAATCAGATTGAAAGCTTTATCGCTATATTTTCCGGGTATTTTCCCCCAGTTAACCTGTTGATTAAACGCTCTCCATGCGGGAGCTTTAATCATTAAAGAAGAACCATAAGCCACAGGAATTGAGGACTTATTAAACTCGCCCAGCAAGGAAGTGATTTTAGAAACTGCATCGTCAACTGTTACATTTCCTTCAGACGCGACAATTGCTTTAATCTCCACTTCATTTCGTGCAAGAAGATATGAAATCGCTCTGGCATCGTCCAACCCGCAGTCAGTATCAATAATGACGTGAAAGGTAACATCCCTTTTTTTCTGGCTAAAAGCCGTAAATGCAAAAACGATAAAAATTATAAGCAAGAATAGTTTTTTCGTCATAAAATTACAGTTTCACAATACTTGTTACTTTTATAAATAATCGTGTTACGAAAATAAAAAAAATTATACTAGAAAAATATTATTGATTCTACTAATTTTCAATTATATCAATTATTTGTTTTAAAATATTCGATATAAATCAACTAATATTTAAA
>JANXXY010000085.1 GCA_025350365.1 Bacteroidales bacterium
GAATTATTGTTTACCTTATCCTTTAAATACAAACCGGTATTTCATATCGTCCTCGAACCACATGGCAAAATTGGTTCCCCACACATTGTTGTGAAGGCAAAAGTGAACACCCTCATTTACTTCTGGCAAACGATTGTCAAAATTGAGGAGATTACGCTCTCCAGGAGCCACTAATGGTGCATCTAATGATTCGATGGAACACTTATTTGTATTGTTCACAAATCGAATTCCATCCATCGAAGCATGGAGTTTTCTATTGCCATTTTTAATAACATCTCTAAAGTTGACGTCCTGTCCCATCTTATTGATAATCCATGACCCATTTTGAACCGGAGGAATAAATGAAAACCAGGAAGCCTCCGGAAGCCGGTAAGCTGGTTTATTAAACCACTGAAGGGTAATCTGAAGTTCGTTTTTTTCTGTGGGAAAGAATAGTTCAACAGTAATATTCCGGGGACTTCCTCCAACTGCAACACCTTTATCATCAATTATTTCAAGATAGAGCAATACCTTTTCACCGTTATTATCCTTTTTTATGAAAGCTTCCTTTAACGAAGGCATCCAGGTGCGGGATAAGGCATGACCAACTTCCTGCCCAGTCTTCCCAAAATCGCCTATCGCCCACGAAGTTTTTTGAGTGAGATATTGGTCAAGGTATCTGTTATAGTCGTCTTGTGAAAAAGTTTGATATGAAAACAGACAGAGTGGATTATGCGCATTAGCCCAATCAAATCCGGAAGTCTTATCTTTAAGTTTTATAATTCCACCGGTTGCCGTATCTATTTTTAGTTCAAAAAATTGTGTATCTATTTCTTTTTCAATAGTAGTTATTTTAGTAAAATCTGATTTGTTAGCAAGAACGGGTTTCAGGCTTTGTATTTTTTCTTTTGCTTCAGTAGCTTTATCTTCAGGAAGTTGAGCTATTGAATCATAGATGTATTGTCGTTTCTCATTCCACGACTGCTCCATTATCTTAAAATTCGGTTTAGATCGGGCTGCTTTAAAGTCTACCGGGGTATAGATATTCCAGTCATTAAGAAATGTTTTTACATCTAAACCCCATGTGTGTTCAGCTATCATAAGAAGCGGAAGTCCAAAGGCGAGATCAGTTGTATCACCAAATTTGAGCGACTTATCTTTTAACCATTTTGTCCGTAAACGGGACATCTCTCTAAATTGTGCGATCTTTAAAGGATCACTTCCTCCACCATGTATCCACGTATCACCCAACTCCTGGGTAACCACTGGTAATTGTGGCCGCATAAGAGAAATTTCACTGGCAATGGCATTCAGAGTGGATGCAGATACCTCGGCATTTGGGAATTGTTTGCGTAAATCGGCGTAAATTTGAGCTATTTGTTCAGGTTTTTGAGGACCATGGTTGTCGCTGGTAAAACAAATAGCTACAGCAGTGTGACTACCCGGAAGTACCATTTGGCTGCCATAATCCTTCTGGTACATCACCACAATTTCAGTACCATCGGGATCCCGCCATACAAAAAGCGGAGGAACATCAGGCGGCATGCTGGCTGGATTGACTCCAATATGAAGAAATTCAATGTTATTTTTGACCAAAATAGGTATTATACCCCGTGTATGTCCGGGCACATCGGTCATCTTAGCTGAAATGGTTTTTCTACCAAACCGTTTATCGAGATTGGCGGACAATTGAAAACCCAAATCGTATAACGACGGTTCAGCCAATTCGGAATGCAGCGTGAAAGGCAATCCATGCCAAACAATATCTCCGGCCTCAATCGCTTTTTCCATGCGTTTGCGCATCAAATTATCAGACTTTTCCAGGAATTTATAAATAAGCCATGAACCAGTGGTCCATACAAAACGATCGCTTTGGCGCTTATTTCTAAGATTTTCCGAAAGAGATAAAGCCCCCGGGATAAACTCATCCATGTATGTTTTAATCACATTGGCTGCCAGATTTGTAAAACCAATATCAAGATGTGTTTTAAAAATCAGGTGGACTTTTTTAATCGATTTTTCATCCATCAACCTGCTGTTTGATGAAAGAGCCATTGTTGGTGCAGCCATCATTCCAATTGATGCAATACTGCTGCTTTGTATAAAAGATCGTCGGTTCATAAGTTTCTGTGAATAGTTAGAGAAATTAGTACATGATGATGAGGTTAAAAAAGCGATTTGAATATTTTAAAACTGAACTTCCACAAACTTTACCTCGAAAGGTTTAAGGCTGATGTTTTGAATGGTACTTCCAATTTCTTTTCCAATAACATTCACTTCAACCAGTCTTTTAATCGAACGTCCTTCAATCTTCGATTGTAATGTTAACTCCGCAGTCATCCCTTCCACTTCCCTGAAATGCAATATTATGGATTTGTTATTATTAAATGCGGGCTTGCAATTTATAAGGATGGCGTTTTGAGAACCTGTTACCTTTATGGTTTCCAAAACAGGCGAATGAAAATCATTTTTACCTGCCGGGAATGTGCGTGTTGCAAAGGAATTTCTTTCGCCCCATGCAAATTTGGTAGCGTATGTATTTGTGGTATCCCTGGTAGATGTAATTTGATAACCCCAATGAAAACCACCTTCCTGATAAGCACGGAAATTTGTAAACCAATAATTATTCATCACCCACGAATAAAGCCACGGCTTGCCTGGCTTGGGATAACGTTCGAATTTACCCATATTAAAATCGCTGAATTGCCACAAAGGTATTTCGTTGCTTACCACTATTATTTGTCCTTTTTTACTGCGTACTGAAACAAAATTTTGTGCTGCGTTCCAGTCGGACGATGATCCGGATAGTTGCTGACCTTGTGAAAGAATACCGCCAATCGTTTCGAAAACAATTCGTGATTGGGGCAATGAAAAAGGGAAAGCCACGTAGAGCGCTTCCGGAGATGTAACCATCTCCTTTGCTGCTTTATACTGGAATTCTATTTTTTTCACATTCTTAAACAGTTTAATTTCACATTCAAGCCCTTTGGGTGCGTTTTCTTTTCCTTTTTCAAATCCATCCATATCAACTGAAATGCGAATGCTCTCCCAAACCGGCCCGTTAGTACCATGTTCAACTTTCACATTCGACACAGACGAATGCGAAGGAGTCATCTTATTCCTGTCGGGGAGAGTTTCTCGTACTAATTGACCGAGCTTCCATATATTTTGTGAATCAACCATTTCCTGATTTAACTCTTTATCAAATAAACTACTTAGAGCTCCTGATGATTTGTCGATGACAATTTTATAGTATGTATTTTCGATAATCTCCGTTTGATTATTATCGACCATTTTTATGACGGGCTCTTCTGTTACCTCAATCTTTAATGCCTTAAAAGCAAGAGCAGGCACATTCGGAATTTCTAAAATCCAATAGGCTCCTTCGCGACGTTCGCGAACAACCTGAGCTGTAATTTCTTTGCCAGTGGAAATATCTGTAATTTTAAATTGTTTATGAAGAGGCAGTATTTCATAGTCGATAAAAAGTTCCACAGCACCCGATCGTTCCCAGCCCATGGAGTTGACAACATAAATAATTGGGAAATCGGCCTTTTTCATAAACTCTTGTAATCTGGCCAATGCTTCCTCGTTCAAAAGAGTTACTTTTTTTAAGGCTTCCCATGCATATGCGCCTTTTTGCAACCATTGCCGGGTCGAATTTTCTGAAAATGGGTGATCGATGCTTTCATCAGCGCCACAAGTATGTTCATCGAAAAAAATTGCATTTTCGCTAATGTGATCTATATTGCTTTCCAATGCAGGACTTAACTCGCCTCCAAGCGCTGATACCATTGCAAACATGCCTTCGTCAACCTGTTTTACATTTTGGGTTTTCCGTACTTCGGCGGTTTCGCGGGAGGTAGAACCATAGCCATCTGTCCACCAATCGAGCCATGCATTCCGATAGACAGGCAGAGAAGTTCCATATTTGTTCTCCACATATTCCAAAAATTCACTCACCACCGACAAGCGTAGTTTTGGATATTCATATTTTTCGTTCCATTTTTTCACCAATTCGCATGCTGCCGTTGAAGGTGGAGAGTTATCGGTAAAATAACCCGAGAACTGGATTGCTATCTTATCAAAAGGATATTTTTTTTCGTCTATTTCCACTAAGTGATTCAGTAAAGCTTCTGCTTTAATTGCTTTGGTTTCGAAACCGTAAAAATTTCCAGTCATATAATGATCGGCTCTGAAGGCCAACAATCGTTCTCCCGAAGGAGCTTCCCACCAAAAGCAGGTTGGTTTATCAAAAGGTAAGATGGAACGTGTTTCGTTAATACCCATGTTAAGGTATTTGACGCCAGTATTTTTGAAATAATCGGGCATACACCAGGCGATACCATTCACATCGTCCTGCATGGCAGTTTTTACGGGGATTCCCAATTTAGTAAATTCCTTTAAAGGTTGAAGAAAATCAACCATGATGTTTTCGTCGGCAATTTCGGCCATGTTGCAATACATTCCGGTTACTTCGATTCGACCTTCGGCGATTCGTTTTTTTAATCGTTCAATCTGAGCGGAAGGACGTGAGCGGAGGTATTCGCGGGTAACCCAGGCTGATTCGCATGTCCATCGAAATTTGGCTTCTGCGGGTAATGCATCCGTTTGATCGCAATAATCCAGCGCATAGTCGATATAACGCATATGCTCGGCAAGTATTTCAGATTGCGGGCGCGTATAGCCAATGTCAGTATGCGAATGCTGTACTAAATAAACTTCCCACTTTTTAACGGGAGCTATGGTGATGGGATAAATACCGGCAAAAAGGTTGTCGCCCTTCACCGTTATGACGATTTTTTTAGGAGATGAAACGGCAGGAACAGTGAGTAAAAATTGATTATCGCCTTTAGTAAGCGTTGCTTTTTGTATTTCTTTACCTGCAATATAAAGGTTAATTTGGGAAGTATTATCGGATTTGCATGTTGCTAAAATTTGTTGGTACTCTTTGTTTCCTTCTTTATAAAGAACCGGGGCATTTTTGAAAGTTATGGTTGATTTTTTTTCTGATTGTCCTGCTAGAGGTATTGAAAAGAAGATAAGTATTAAAATCTGTAGAATGTGGACTTTTCTCATAAGAACTACTTGTTAGTAATATAAGTTCGTTTTGAAAAACAACTAAATCATAAAAACAATGCACAACATAGAAAAAAAAGCGCTGTTACTTTTGCAACAGCGCTTTAATTAAAACTTATTATTTAATTACTGCAAGATGAGAATATTGATCTCCAATGCGGTACTCAAATGTAGCAGATACACCTGGAAGTACATTGGTAATTTTGATTAATCCATAGTAAATATCTGAAGCAGCAGGCCCATTTACAATCTTAAAGATAAAAACACCCACTCCTGTAATAGGATCGGCTGTAGTTGTGGAAACTCCTGCGTTAAAAGCAGCTATCGTATTAACTGAATTGTTGGCATCATACATGGCAAGTGTTGCAGGAACAAATTCAATGGAATTGCCGGCTGCAAGCCATGCTGAACCACCCTTAAGTATAAGTGAACCTGATACAGCTATTTGTGCTTTAACATCATTTTCTGCAACGGAACCATTAATAAGAAGATTATTCCCTGCTGAAGAACCACCAAGTGTTAAGGTAGAAGATTTCTTCAGGTAAAAATAAGGATCACGAACAATGATTTTCGACGTAACCTCGTCATTATAAGTTCCAGATGCTGCGTTAAATGAATAATACATCGTATCCTTACCTACAGCAAAATCAGTTCCCGAAATTGGAACCAGGTAAGGTTGTGTTCCGGTAAAAGGAGATCCTGCAATAGGTGTCCATGGGTCGTTAACCCCGTTTTTCCTTTTTGCAATCAAATTGCCTGTATAAGCAGCAGCCTTTGGATTAACCAACACCTTAAAATAAGCTGTTTCGGACGTACGCGCAACATCAACCTCTATTGTAGAAGCTGTTGGTTTTGAAACAGATACAGCAGGTACCATATCTACTCTGGCCTTAGCATAATCTGTTGCACCATTAAAGATAACAGTTACATAATCTGAAGTTGACTTAAGCATTGCTTCATCACGCGTGTAAGTTACAGTTGCTTTCATGTCGCTTCCTACTGTAACGGTTTTTTGTGTTCCAGTCATTGGCAGTAACTGTTTTGTAGTACCACCTGAAGGGGGTAACTGCAGTTGCAGCAATTCTACATTCATCACATCACCTACTTTTGCTGTTGCAAAAGTAGCAGTAACGGTGAATGATCCATCCAGTGTGCTTATTCCGGTTGAAGTTGTGCTTGAAATACCCGTCAGAAGAACATTACCGTTTGCATCCTTTGGAATTTCATAATAATCTTGTTTAGTACAACTTACAATTAAAACCAGCACACATAATATTGATATGAAATTTTTCATTTTCGTATGTTTATCAGTTTAATTATATCGTTTTATTGGCCAACTTGTTTTGGCGCCCAACCAAAATTCTGCAGACATAATTTGTTGTTATCAATTTCAGTAGCTGAAACCGGTGACAACAGGTGTTTTGCAGAAAACTGGTAATTAAAATTTGTAGGTTGATGTCCAACAAGATTTTCCAGACCGGCAAACTGACCCATTCCATCTTTAAGTGCTTTACGGGTACGTCTCATATCCCATAGCATCTTGCTTTCGAAGATCAACTCATATGCACGTTCTGCCATTATCGTCTGAAGAGTAACATCGGAACTTGCATAACTTGGTAAAATAGCTCTTGTTCTGATCTCATTAATTCCTCTGGTAATGTCAGCTTGTGGAACTGTAACTCCTATCTGATTAAGAGTCCAGTTTACTTCCGTAAGCATTAAAAGTACATCGGAATAACGATAAAAAGACCAGTTCAAACTCGATTCAGTGGTGCTTTTAACTTTTGTAACATCATAATATTTAAATAAAAATGGCATTGGAAATTTTGCAGCA
>JANXXY010000093.1 GCA_025350365.1 Bacteroidales bacterium
AAAAAATGCAATCTATTTATATCGAAATGCTTCACAAAATTACGCAGGGAAATAAAATAGACAATTCGTGGCGGTCAAACTCAAATGAAAACCTTACCGAAATTTTGATTAATCTATCCAATATATTCTATATCGATATAAATATGTACGATATCGAAGGGAATTTAATGGCCACCTCCAGACCCGAAGTATTTGGCAAGGGGCTTATTGGAAATAAAATTAATATGAAAGCATATCGGGCGTTGATTATCGAAATGAAATCTGAAATTATACATAGTGAACAAATTGGTCATTTAAATTATATTTCGGCATACGTTCCTTTTAAAAATTCTGAAAATAAGCTACTTGCATTTCTTAATTTGCCTTATTTTACCCGGCAGGAAGAATTAACCCGAGAAGTTTCCGCCATGATTGTTACGGTAGCTAATGTGTATGTTTTATTTTTATTACTGACATTTCTTATAGCCGTGTTCATTTCCAGAAAAATCACCATGCCTTTACGGCTCATTCAAATGAAATTCAGTGAAATTAAGCTCGGTCAAAAATCCGAGAAAATTGAATACGTCAGCAATGACGAAATAGGCGGATTGGTAAACGAATACAACAGGATGGTTTCGGAACTTGAAAAAAGTGTGGAAATGCTGGCTAAATCTGAACGTGAATCGGCATGGAGAGAAATGGCAAAGCAAATTGCCCACGAAATTAATAACCCTCTAACTCCCATGAAGCTGAGTGTTCAGCATCTTCAACGCGCATGGATGGATAAAAACGAGAGATTTGAGGAATATCTTGATCGCATTTGTAAAACTTTAGTCGATGAAATTGATAATCTGTCTGCAATTGCTTCAGAGTTTTCGAATTTTGCAAAAATGCCAAATGCCATTAACCAACAAATTGATATTATAGCTAAAATCCAAAATGTTGTGGATCTTTTTAATAACAATGAAGTTGATTTTAACATTAATTTTTATGAAAATTCTGAAGTTTATATATATGCAGACAAGGAACAAATATCAAGAGTATTTATCAACTTGTTCAAAAATGCAATTCAGTCTGTCGATAAAAACATAACGCCTTCTATTACAATTAGCCTCCAAACTGATGGTACATTTGTAATCATTGCTATTAAAGATAATGGAAAGGGAATACCGAAAGAAATGCAGGAAAAACTTTACAGACCGAATTTTACAACAAAATCAAGTGGAATGGGATTGGGACTGGCAATAGTAAAGAATATTATTGAAAGTTGCAAAGGGTCAATAACTTATGAAACTGAGATTGATAAAGGAACAACATTTAAAATAAAGCTGCCTGTTTATAAAAATCATGTTTGAATCTTTTGTTGAATTCTTGTAAAATAACAAATTATGATCATAATATGTGTATATTAATTTTGAATAAATAATTTATTTTTTATATTTGCTATCTATTGAAAACCGACAAGTTTAATACCTTGATTTACTGGAAAACATATGTTAAGTTCTATTTAGTTGTTATAGTTACAGCTATTTTTCATATTAACGGAATTTCCCAAACTTCTATTTCCGGAATAATTAATAAGTATGGAAAAGTAACGAGCATAGACAATGTACAAAAAGACCGCGTAATTATTGATGCTCCTGCAAACTTTGTGGCTGGTGATACTGTATTGTTCATTCAAATGAAAGGTGCTGTTATAGATACAAACAGTTCAAGCAATCTCATCTATTCGATAAATGGAGCAGGAAAGTACGAATTTATACAGGTTTCTACTGTTAATAATTCAACTGGATTAACAGTTTTTACCACTAAGTTTTTAAATAATTATGATACCGGCGAAGCAATTCAACTAGTGAAAGTTCCAAGTTATAATTCCGCCAAAGTTTCCGGCCCATTAACTTGCCTCCCTTGGGATGGTAACAAGGGCGGAATAGTCTCATTTTTTGTGATGGACACTCTGGAATTAGGTGCAGATATTGATGTTTCCGGAAAAGGTTTTAAAGGGGCTGATCCGATTCAATTTACTGGCACATGTGGTTTTGGAGTTAGATATTATACAAACCCGGATGCCGGAAAAAAAGGTGAAGGGATAGTTGGAATGTACTTCAATAAATATTACGGGAACGGCTTTTTAATTAATGGCGGCGGCGGTGGAAATGGTTTGTATGCCGGCGGCGGCGGTGGTGGCGGTGTGGGTCAGGGAAGCAAGGGCAATAAAATGGATACCTCTTGTACTGATATAGCTAATAAAACGGGCGGCGATGCAGGGATACGCCTTAATGATTATATTAATGGCTCGGATTATAGCCATAAGGACCGGATATTTTTTGGCGGTGGCGGAGGGAGTGGAACCTTTCCCGTTGGAGCTATCTCAGCCAAAGGCGGTAATGGTGGAGGTATCGTGTTTATTTTAACAAGGTATTTAAAAAATCCGTCCAATCAATATACTATTAAAGCAAATGGTGAAGATGTTTCACTTTTTGCTACCAATGATGCCGGAACTGGTGGTGGCGGTGGCGGTGGAAATATTTTAATTTCTGCCGAAAAAGTCATTGGCACTTTAAAGGCACAAGTGAAAGGCGGATACGGAGGGGGTAATGATGGCTTTTATTGCTGGGGTCAAGGTGGCGGTGGCGGTGGCGGATTAGTATGGTTAACATCTCCTATTTCGGGTACTATTGACACACTTGGCGGACAAAAAGGTGATTATAGAATAGGTGGTTGTGTACAAACCTCTCAAGCTTCGGATGGGTTTTCATTAAAGGGATTAAACCCTGTATTAAATGGATTTTTGTATAATCTTATAGGAGAGCCGCATACTATATGTTACGGGCAACCTTCAAAATTGATTGTAGGAAGCACTCCCAGAGGGGGAAATGGTAATTATACCTATTTATGGCAAAAAAGAAAATACAACATACCAACATGGACCACTATACCGGGTTATAATTCGCAAAACTATACTGCGCCTGCACTGAATGATAGCACATTTTTTCGTCGTGTAGTTACAACAACAAAGAAAAATGCCTCAGGTGTTGATGTACTTATAATTGACACCAGTAAAGTTATGTTAGTTAAAGTTATTCCCCAGATAAAGAATAATACTGTTAACCCTGACTATATTGAAATTTGTTCCGGACAATCACCCGTCCAACTTATTGGTGGATCCGCAACACGACAGGGAGAT
>JANXXY010000115.1 GCA_025350365.1 Bacteroidales bacterium
TAAAAGGACTTAGGCTTTAATTTTAACCATATTTCAATCTTAAACTTACAATTGTAGCTTAGTAATATCAAAATATTAATAATAAAACATTAACTATATTACTTTAAAACATTACTACTTAAATTATTGATAAAAATGGATAAAAAAGTTGGATTGAGTAAAATTAATCTTCTTAAAAATTTTCTGAAAAATTCTGACCGCAAACACTTATTAAAGATATTAAAGGAATGTATTATCCTTGCAGTGGTATATCAATCTTTGCCCAAACAATATTTTGGGAGGTATTTATTCAAAAAAGAAATTACAAACATTAAGGATTATCTTCCTACTAAAGTTTTGGGTGACATAAAGCACTTTTTTAACGATAAATCGGTTGTTGAAGTATTAGAAAACAAACTATATTTTAACTTTTTTTATGGCCAATTTCATCTCGATCTACCTAAAATATTAATGTACAACCATTTAAAAATGTTTGTAATAGGTAGGGTTGCTCGTGAAATCAATACGCCTGAAGCTTTTTACGATATTTTAATTGAGTTATTAAAAACCAATTCTATTGATTCTATTTTCATAAAAAGCACTTATGGAACTTATGGTGGAGAAAAAATTTATAAAATTTTTGAACATCAGCTTATCAATGAGCGTTCAAAAATAGATTCTTTGTATACTGAAATAATTAAGTCAGGATACCTATTTCAGGAAACCATAAAACAACATCCTGAAATGAATAAACTTAATCCTTCATGCATGAATACCATCAGGATGGATACTTTTATAGACTCCGAAGGAAAAATTGAGGTAATCTCGGCCTTTCTCCGAATGAGTATCAAAAACTCTCATGTTGACAATATTTCTTCGGGAGGATGTTTTGTTTATATAAATATCAAAACCGGGAAACTGCTTGCAGATGGTCATAGGGGTATAAAGCAAGATGCCGGCGAAACAATAATGATACATCCAATAACGAAGGTGAAATTTGAAGGTTTTGTAATTCCATTTTTTGCAGAGACTCAGGAATTGGTTATTAAAGCTGCCGGTTATATGCCTGGTTTACGTCTAATTGGATGGGATATTGGAATTGGTATTTCCGGCCCGGTGTTAATTGAGGGAAACTCGGATTACGACCTAACAGGTAATGATATGGCAGCTGGAGGATACTTATCAAATGCTGTTTTTTTAAAGGCATGGAATGAAATTCGCCCATTACAATAATTTTCCTGCAAAATAAAATCATTCTTAAAAAACAAAAATATGATTGACCTCTCTACAACTTATATGGGTTTCAAATTAAAGAACCCAATTATTGCAGGAAGTTCGGGACTTACCGATTCGGTTGACAAAATTACAGAACTTGAAAAACACGGAGCTTCAGCCGTTGTTCTTCGTTCGATTTTCGAAGAAGAGATTCTTCTGGAAATGAATGCTAAACTGAAACAAATGAGTTCAAATGGCTTTGTATATCCCGAAACAGTAAACGACTATGATTATTACGAAGATATTGAAGAGGGAACAACTTACAAATATCTAAAGTTAATTCGTGAGGTTAAATCGACTGTACGGATGCCAGTTTTTGCAAGCATTAATTGTGTTAGCTCAACAAACTGGACGTATTTTTCAAAACAAATTGAGGATGCAGGCGCTGATGCTATAGAACTTAATTTATTTATTCTTCCAACCGATTTTAAACATTCAAGTACTGAAAATGAGAAAGTTTACTTTGATATTGTTGCAGAAGTTCAAAAGCAGATATCGATTCCCGTTTCGGTAAAAATCAGTTATTATTTTTCAAATCTGGGAAAATTAATTCAGGATATTTCCAAATCAGGAGCCAAAGGCATTGTGTTATTTAACAGGTATTATAGTCCGGATATAGATATTGAAAAAATGGAAATTAATTCCGGATTTGTATTAAGCAATCCCTCGGATATGTCAATATCACTTCGGTGGATTGCCATTATGACGGGCAGGGTAAACTGCGATTTGATAGCTTCAACGGGGGTCCACCATGGTAAAGATGTGATTAAACAATTGCTTGCCGGTGCGAAAGCGGTTCAGATAGCATCGACACTTTATACAAATGGTCCGCAACAAATAGGAGTGATGCTGGAAGAGTTGAAAATCTGGATGGGCTCTAAAAAATTTGAATCGATAAATGATTTTAGGGGCAAATTATCTCAAAAAAACACCAATAACCCCGCAGCTTACGAAAGAATTCAATTTATGAAATATTTCAGAGGATATAAATAAACACTTCGGTGAATTTTCAACAATATTCTTAAAATGAAATACTTAGATATATATTAAAATATTTCTTTATTTCTTTGTATTTCAACGTATTACATTTTGTAAAAATGCAGAAGTTAAAAAATTACCGAAATATTGTATATAAGACTTGAATATATCGGAGTTTTCAAACCTGATTCTTGAATCCCAAATATTGAATTATATTAAATCACACGCTTCCATAGGCATCCAGTGGTTGTCCTTACCATCCCACTTTATGTTGCAGCCGATAGGATTGGTTATCGGCAACGTTATATTTTTCCCGGCAGTAAGTTCAACCAGAGCCTTGTCTAAATTGTTAACCGTAACTTTATCTGTATCCCTTGGACTATCTACATTTCGACCTGTATACACCAATTCGCGCTTTTCATTGAATACATAAAAATGTGGGGTGCGAAGAGCTCCGTAAACTTTAGCAATTTCCTGCTTTGAATCCCTAAGATAAACCCACGGGAACTTAAACTTCTTCATTCGCGAAACCATATGGTCATAATCGTCTTCTTCATAGGTCGACTCGCTGTTTGAGTTAATGGCTACAAATTTCACCCCGGCAGAAGCATGTTTTTCGGCAGTACATCGTGTAATTTCATCCGAACCAACCACATAAGGACAATGGTTGCAAGAAAAAAATACCACCAGATATTTATACTGATCAAAATCTTTTAACGAATATTTTTTTCCGTCGGTTGCCAACAACGAAAAATCGGGTGCTTTTTTTCCTAATTCTAATGTGTAAACCATAATTGTCAATTGTTTAGGTGAATTTTTATGCTTTCATTTTAAACAAGTGAGGAAAAAAGTTGTTCATTGGGTTTTATGCAAATTGTTAAAAAAAACTTATGCCTATCAATTTTTATGCCATAAATTTACAAATCTAATCTTTATTTTATATGTAATTATATTACAAGTAATTACATGATTTATAAAAAATAATTTAATAAAATTCTATTCAAAATTGTAGAAATATTCTACAATTACTATTTTTGCTATCGTAAGAAGCCTTTCAAAATGCTATTGTTATCATGCTACAATTGCATATTTTATAGTAGTATAAAGGACAATAGCAAATATTTTTTGAGTTTTACCAAAAATAGTCAAGTAATGAATTTTTTTTCCAAATTATTATTATTCATATATTGTTTTATAATGCCGGCCAATGCCTTATTCGCAATAGATCCCGATGTTCCATGCACTAAACCAGATTCATTACAAAAAGATGCTCTCCGGGTTTTTATCGATTGTTCTTTTTGTCAGTTTGGCTACCTTATGGAAAATATTCCCTTCGTAAACTATGTACGGGAGGTGGCTGAAGCTGATGTGTATATAAATATTTCATCGCAAAAGAATGGTACAGGCGGACCAACCTATACTATTTTTATAAATGGACAAAAGAGGTTCTCAAATATGAGTGATACCTTGATTTGCCAACAAACTCCTTACCTTACTAATGATGAATCGCGAATAGATTTTGTAAATACGTTAAAAATAGGTTTAATGAGGTATGTTGCTAAAACACCTCTGGTTAAATCTGTATTCATCGATTACGCTTTTAAGGGTCAAAAAAGTAATGTTCAGGACAAATGGAAAAGCTGGGTTTTCTCTGTTAGCGCAAACGGATCTCTGCATAACGAAGCAACATATAAATCGCAATCGTTGTCAACCGCCATCAATGCAAATAAAACAACGCGCGATTATAAATTCCGGCTTTGGGCAAGTACTTATTCCAATAACAGTAAATATAAGGCCGACAGCGGATACACGTCGGTTACAAACCGTAGCTTTGAAATTGGAAACAGATATGTAAAAAGCTTAAATGATCACTGGTCAGTAGGAGAGATTGTTAATTACTCATCAAATACGTATTACAATATAAAGACTGCGTATTCAGTTTTTCCTGCCATTGAATACGACTATTTTCCTTATTCAGACTATAATCGTCGTCAATTGCGGTTATTGTATAAGGTTGGATATGTTCATCACAACTACATTGATACAACAATTTACAACAAAATAGAATCAGATATTTACATGCATTCGTTGGCCGCTACTTTTCAAATGATTGAAAAATGGGGATCTGCGACCACATCCTTAACGACAAGCAATTATCTTACTGATTTTGAAAAAAACAATCTATCGCTATGGGCATCAGTTGGAGTGCGGGTTTTTAAGGGTCTTTCGGTTTATTTATCAGGTAGTTCTTCGTTGATACATGATCAGGTTTATCTGGCTAAAGGAATTGTAACCAGTAATGATGTCATACTTCGTCAACGTCAATTACAAACCCAATATGTGTATGCGATGAATTTTGGCATTTCTTATACTTTTGGTTCAATGATTAATAACATAATTAATCCCCGATTTGGAGATTAAGCGAATAGAAAATTCATATTATTAATCTTTGATGATTCGAACGCCCGGATGATTCTTCAGATAATTTTTAATAATTTGCTGAACCTCCCTGTTATCGGGATAGGATTTGATACAATCCGACAGATTTTCAGTATTTGAGATTGGGTCCTCCGTTCCAACGTATCCAAATCCCAGATATTTGCCATTTCTGATTCGAACAACCGTAAGTTCTGCTGAATGACGTCCTCCATCAATAATCCAGAAGTTTTCGGAATCAAATTCAAAAAGGTGGATTACTTGTTGTGCCCGGATATTATAATCATCTGCACTTTCTTCACCCTTACATGCCCCGAAACATTCGCGAATCTGGTAATGAAAACAACCTTCGGAACTATTATATAATCCGCTCAGTTTTTGGCAAAGCTTATATTTTCCAACCAATAAGGAAAGATATTGTTTGGCTTCTTCCGAATTATTAAACGACACAATCGGCAGGTCATCGTTACCTGAATTCTGGCCTACCTGAAAACGCACATACCCGTTTCCGTCAATGTAGGTGTAAATTCCAAAATGATGCATTGTTCGGCGCTGGGTTCTGTTATATAGTGGTTTATGTTTCTTAATATCAAACGATTCTTTAAGTAGAGCTACCAACTCACTGCCTGTTAAATCATAACCAATATCGGTAATATGAGAACGCATCTCCAATGCTTTTTTGGTAGAAGTATTGTTGAAATGTGAATTCACACGATCGCGAATATCGTTGCTTTTGCCAATGTATATTATATCTCCTTTTTCGTTAAGAAATTGATAAACCCCGGTTTCATGAGGCAGTTTACTAATTATGGATGTGTCGAGGTTGGGATGCAGGTTCTTTTTCATTAAAGCTGTGGACGACCCTTTCAGGTCCTCGCCGTTAGCAGAAAGAAGAATTTCGAAAAGCTTTACTGTGGCAAGCGCATCACCGGTGGCTCTGTGTCGGTCATTTACCCGAATACCAAGATCGTCGCAGAGATTTCCCAAACTATAGGAGCGTTTTCCGGGAATAAGCTTTCGGCTCATTTTCACTGTACAAAGAATATCGCGAATGTAATCGTAGCCTAACCTTGAAAATTCCTCGCGAACAAAATGGTAGTCGAAATTAACATTGTGAGCCACAAAAATACAGTTTTCGGTAATCTCAACAATTCGTTTGGCAACCTCGAAAAACCTTGGTGCATCGGCCACCATTTCGTTGGTTATCCCGGTAAGGTTAGTAATAAAGTAAGGTATATTCCTCTCCGGATTTATTAGCGTGGCAAACTCTTCCACAACCCTACTGCCATCGTGTATATATACGGCAATTTCGGTTATTTTTTCGTGCTTATGACTTCCTCCGGTTGTCTCTATGTCGATAATGGCATACATGGTGGTAAAATTATTAAAAATCCAAAAGGAGACAAGTTAAAATGTGAAATCAATTCTCCACCCGATGAAAATCTAAATCCTGAAAATCAAAACTAAAATCGGTAAGAGGCGATATAGCTTTCATCTTTATTTGTGAGGCTTTTCCCGTGTTGGCAATAGTGAACATCACAAATGCATCGGCATCCATAAAACGATCGTTCCATTTAACTACAAAGGTATTGTCCTTATAGGGGAATATAGGTCCGGTTAATCGTGGGGACCGCTTCGAATTGAACCACAGTTTACCGTTTTTAAATGAAATAATAATATCACCAAGCCATTTGTCATGGTATGTTCCAACATAAAGCGACATCTCCTTTTCAGTAAAACTTAATTTTTGCCGGGCAACAAGAACATTTTCCACTTCATTGAGAATTTTTTGAGCACTGGAATGCGAGGAGATTTTGTTTTCAGAGTTCTGTTTTAAACGATCAACGCCTTTGATTCCTAAATAGCTGTCCTTAATGGTATTGGTGATAGTTGTGAAAGCAGCCGTCTCCTGTTGGTTGGTGAGCACAATAATGCCCAGTGTCAGCTCGGGTATTAGTGTTACCTGAGTTACTATGCCGGCCAGTCCACCTGTATGCGAGATCTGTTTATACCCTTTTACATCGTTTAATCTCCAACCCAATCCATAACTGGCAAAATGTGTATTATAAGCAGGTATTCCTTTAACTGGCATAATTGTTTGTGAAGTCCACATCTCGTCGTGAACCTCTTCGCTTAATAGGCGTTGCGAGGGCTCTACACTGATTATTCCTTTGTTCAAATGCATTTTAATCCATTTGCATAAATCGGTAAGGTTGCTATAAATGCCACCAGCCGCATTGGTAGTTTCGCTGAAATCGCGCTTTATCACCTGCACCTTTCCGTTAAGCGGAGCGTGTGGATCTATGACGTCCGATTTATCCTTTATCCTGCTAAAAGAAGCCGAACTGCCAGTCATACCAAGGGGAATCATAATCTGAGTTTCGATAAAGTCTTCCCAGCTCTTCCCTGAAACACGAGCAATAACCTCACCAGCTACTACATAAAGGAGGTTGTCATAATCGTATTTCGTCCGGAAACCTGATACCGGCTTTAAA
>JANXXY010000163.1 GCA_025350365.1 Bacteroidales bacterium
ATCCCAAATTTTGTAATGCTTTAGGCACATAGCTACTCGCCGGATAATCGTTAAGTAATTTATTGTATGAAGCAATAGCCTGAGTATTTAAATTGGAGGCACCATAAGCGCGACCCAACTCAAACATGGCATCATCAACAAAAGCTGACTTTGGATAATCTTTCAGCAATTGATTCATCCCGGCAATCTTTTTCTCCTGCCGACTTACCAACCCCAATGCAAAGGCTTTCTGGAAAAGAGAATAATCGGAGTCGGCAACGCCAAGCGTCATGGCTTTCTCATAATTTTCGATAGCTACCCAATAACTCAATTTCATGAAATAGCAATCGCCTATCCGATTGTATGAATCGGCCACAAGCTTAATTTTTGCATCTTTCATCTGACCATTATACCGGCGAAACCAGTTTAGCGCTTCGTCGTAATTTTTCAGGTTAAACCAGGAATATGCAATATTATAATGTGCCATCTCAAATTCACTTAGGCTGCCCGATCCCACGGCGGTAAGGAAACGGTTGTACATATCAATAGCCTGAGTGTAACTTTTTACCCGGTAATACGATTCGCCCTTCCAATAATAAGCGCGCGCAGCAAGTAGCTTGTCAAACTCCTGGAATTCGAGCGATTTATCGAACATGTTGTTTGCATCTTCAAACTTTAGATTATTATAGAGTTCCATTCCACGGAAGAAAGCAATACGCTGGTATGCTTTACGGATAGTGTTGTCTTTCTTTTTTATTTTATTAAGCGACTCCAAAGCTGCCCCGTAGTTTTTGGTACTCATATAGGCCAGCACAAGGTAATTGTAGGCCTCGTCAACACGGTTCGAATTGGGATATTTCTTAATGTATTCCTCAAAAGCTTTAATGGCTTCATTGAAAGGAGATAACGAAAGCTCATAGGTAACGATGGCATAATTAAACATCGAATTTTCCTTTATGTCGGCATTATAATCCATGTTGGAAGCCGAGGAAAATGCTAACCGAGCTTTGGGTTTGTTTTTTATTTTCAGATAGCAGTCGGCCAAATGATAAAGTGAGTTTTGAGCGAGTTCGCTATTGCCTGTTGCAACCGGTTCGAAATATTTAATGGCGTTTTTAAAATCCTCGGCCCTGTAATAAGCATATGCCAGCTGATATCGATCTTCGGGAGTCATGGAGGCTGTTTTATCGGCAAACTTTTCGAGATATGGCAACGATTCGTTGTATTTTCCCAACCGATAATACGATTCGCCAATCATACGCGACATCTCTCCCACCCGCTTTTCAACCACAGAGTCGAGTAATGGGGGTGCGTACTCCACCACTTTGTCATACTTCTTTTGAAGAAAATAAATTTGGGTTATATAATATGGTACTATGGGGGCAAAAGTCTCATCCTCGCGAAGACGCAAAAACCCTTCGAGCGCCGTTTCATAATTTTTTTGCTCGTAGGCGATGTGGGAATAATAATACAACGCCGGAGCGGTGTATTTGGTGTCGATATCTTTTATTTCGAAGAAATGCAACCGGGCTTTTTCGTAATTATGCTCCATAAAGTAGCAGTAACCCGACTCAAAATTATACTCGGCTTTTTGATCAAACGAGAGCTTTCCGGCATCCACCTTCTCAAACCATTCAATGGCTTTACGGTACTTTTTGTTGTTGTATTGATGTCGGGCCAGACTGAAATATGCTTCGTTGGCCTTACTGTTTTCGGGATTTGCAACAATAAACTTTGTAAGTAGATATTCGGCATCGGGATTAAACAATTCAAGTGCACAAAGCGCCGAAAAATACTCGGCATTTGCCCTAATACCGGTATTGTCCGATGACGGTTTGCTCACTACTTTTTGAAAGTAATGTTGGGCTGCAGCGTATTTCTGCTTTTCGAAAAGCTCGGTAGCGGTTTTGTAATCCTGATCGGGCAGGGTATATATCAGACTTTTCTGGGCATGCATGGAAATCAGCAATGTTTGAAGCAACATCCCCAGCCATAAAAGCCTGTAGCGGTTATTCGGTAACATATTTTCGGTTTTAAATGGACTGTTAAGTGCCCGTGTAGCACAAAAATCAGGTAAAAGTACGTTTTTAATGTACAACATAAAAAAAGCACCTTAGTTTTATATTAACATTAAACTGTTAATTACTCTAAATATTGTAAAACGAAAGATCAATGGATTCAAAATTCAAGGATTCAATATTTCGTTATGAATGACATTACTCATTACTTTTCATACATTTGCATTTATAACAAACAGAAGTTATGAGTCTCGACACAATTGTTGAATTTGATAATGCCGGCATTTATCAAAACGAAAATCTGATTTTAAAAGATGTGACCTTCACCCTTCAAAAAGGGGAATTCGTTTACCTGATAGGGAAAGTAGGAAGCGGTAAATCAAGTCTTATTAAGACCATTAATGCTGAGATACCCCTTGTTTCGGGAGAAGCAAGTGTGGCAGGGTATAATCTGCGTAATATCAAACCAAAGCATATTCCCTACCTGCGGCGTAAAATGGGGATTATATTTCAGGATTTTCAATTACTAACCGATAGAAACGTACACAACAACCTGCTTTTTGTATTGAAGGCTACCGGATGGAATCATCAGGCTGAGATAGAATTGCGTATTAACGATGTGCTGGATAAAGTTGGCCTTGTGAATAAGGGATATAAAATGCCTCATCAGCTTTCGGGTGGCGAACAACAGCGCGTTGCTATTGCACGTGCATTGCTGAACGACCCTGAAATAATCCTTGCCGACGAACCAACAGGAAACCTCGACCCGGAGGCTTCTACCGAAATTATGAATTTACTTACCGAGATAAAAAATACCGGCAGGGCAGTGATGATGGCCACCCACAACCATACCCTGTTAAAGAAATTCCCAGCCCGAACATTCAAATGTGATAAAGACGTTATAAAGGAATTGGATCAGGCCGAAGAGATAGATTTTACCAGTTTAATGGAGGAATAGGTTGGAAATTGATAGGAGATCATTGTTAGTGAATTCAGAGACAGAATGATATTTAAGCGGAATTGCAAATTCCGGGTTCGGGCGACGTTGTACCTCGCCCGAATTTATCTTTTACAGGCTTAGCCTGTTTTCATATGAGCGACTTAGGGCAGCCTTAACTCGAACGAAGGGAATGGGTTGGTGGTGTACCGGAGGTTATTCAGATTCAAACCATTCAGGCTAAACTAATTGACGTTAGATACATTGCCTCAGTAGACCAAAAAAAGTTTAAATTTTAAACGATTTACAAATAAGAAATTAGGTATAGGCGTTTAGACTGCCCAAGTTAACTAATTGATTATAAATAATTAAAGTTAGCCAAAACCGTGTTTATTAATGGTGAACCTTACATCATCCCATTATATGAACATTTATTGGGTTAATAACAATATTTATACAAAGTTAATTAGTTCTTTAACCCAGAGGGTTAATATGTTTAT
>JANXXY010000182.1 GCA_025350365.1 Bacteroidales bacterium
AAGGTAGTTCCAATGATTGACATAAAGGCACCAGGCACACCATGCCCGGTGGAGTCGGCACAGACCATGAGAAATTTGGTGGTACCTGGAATTACTTCAAACCAATAAAAGTCGCCACTAACAATATTGCGAGGTGCATAATAAACGAATGAACCGGTAAAAATGTTTTGCAATTTACGTAGTGAGGGCAAAATGCTTGCCTGAATTCGCTGGGCGTAATTAATTGAATCGGTAATATCGCGATTCTTAAGTTCGATTTCATCTTTTTGTTCACGCACTTCCTTAGTACGTTCATCAAGGAGTTTTTCGAGATATTTTTGAAACTCCTTTTGTTTTCGCTCTCTTACCTGAATAATCAGATAAACACCAATTACTAATGCTATCATAGATAAAGCTATAAACCACCAGGTTTTCCAAAATGGTTTACGTATTTTTAACTCAAATACAATGGGGGCTGTGGCGCATACTCCATCACCGTTGCATGCTTTAATCTGAAAAGTGTAATTTCCGTCTGTCACCTTGCCGTAAATTGCCACTCTGTTATCGGAACGTTCTGACCATACCTGATCAAATCCGTCTAACTTATATTGATAAGTAACCTGATCAGGATTATTATAGTTCAAACCAATAAACTCAACTTTCATGCGGTAACCTGCATAAGAATATGGCAGTACGATTATTTTGGAGAAATCGTACAGTTTATCATTTATAATTAATGAGGTAATATTAATCATGGGAGGAGCAATGACATTAGAAGCTTTTGACGGTTCATAAAGCACTGGCCCCTCGGTTGTACCAAATATTAGGCTTCCTTCGTTGCTAACAGAAACGGCGTTAAAGTTTACGTCACCCGGGATATATTCTGTACCAAAAACTTTTATTTGGTTTGTCTTAATATTGATCCTGCTTAATCCCATTCTATGGCCAACCCAAATAAACCCATTCTTGTCGGCTGTGACTGAGTAACAGTAATCAGCTTTTAGTCCTTCTCTTTGTGAGAAGGTATACAAAGAGTCTTTTTGAAACTTAAATAGACCGCTTCCATTCGTTCCGACCCAAATATTACCATCCCCATCCTCGGCAATTGATGTAAAATCCAGTTCACCTGCATTTCCTTTAATTTTGAGCTGCATTTCATTATTTATATCAACCAGCATATTGCTACGTGTGGCAACCCAGGCTTTCCCTTTGGAATCGACAAATACCTGACGGATGTTATTATGAGGCAATCCTTCTGAGGTAGAAAAATGCTGTTTGCTTCTGTCAAAAATACTATACTTGTACACCCCATTTTTTGTTGATACGTATATTTCCTGTCCTTTTCCGGTAATGCCATTGATTGAATTTGCCAATGAGTTTTCGTCGTGGCTAAAATTAGTTATTCGCTTTCCACCCGAAGCCAGTTGATAAATACCGTTTTTTTCGGTTCCAATCCATAAAATCCCTTTTGCATCAACATACAATGCAGTTACATTATCGTGAGGTAACCCTGATGAATAACCATAAAAATCAGATAAGTTGGATGCCCCCTTCTTTACATGCAATAGACCATTTTCACCACCCATCCAATAACCATCTTTGTCATAACAAACCGACAGTACGTTTTTTCCCTGAAGTTTACTTTTGAAATCGTAATTAACAAACGATTCGTTCAAAAGATTTGCTAATCCATTGCCATAAGTAGCTACCCAAATATTTCCTTCTCGATCCTGAAAGGAACTTTTGATATTATCTAGACCTAATCCGTTTATTGAATTGTAGTTAATTACATTCGAAATGGTTCTTCCAGTTGGCGAAACAACTTTAAAAAGTCCTTTTCCAAGGGTTGAGATCCAAATATTCCCTTCTTTATCCTCAAAAACTGATTGGATGTTGGCAAAATCCAGATTTAACAAACTGCCAAAGTTTTCAACTGTGTATTTGCTATTTCCATTAGGTGTTGCAATAAATATGCCCGCATCTTCGGTACAAATCCAGAAACTATCGCTATTTTTTTTTGATACAATTCTGGTAACCTTACTTAATGGCAGACCTTCCATTTGACCAATAACTTGAATTTTTTTTGGATCATCGCTGTAGGAATAAATGTAAACACCGTCATCAGAGCCTACCAACAACTGGTTGTTTTTTGCTAATAAAAGAGCATATACCAGTTTTCCATTGAAAGGTTCTTTAATGAATGTTTTATGGAAATTTTTGTCAATTTTGATTAATCCTGAATTTTGACAAGCAGCGATAATATTTCCACTTTTATCTTCAATAATGTCATTGATATTGCCAGTTTGATTAGAATCGGGTTTGATGATTTTAGCCCGACTCCCATCAAAAAAAACGATGCTTCCGTCGTTATGACCGATCCAAAGATTTTGGTCTTTATCTTTGAAATTAACTCCTGCCTGCGATTCCGGTAATGTATCCTTTTGGTTAAAGAAATGGGTAAATCTAAACCCGTCGAACCTGCATAATCCGGTTCCTGTAGATGCCCAAATAAATCCGTTTTTATCCTGATTGATACAATAAACAAACGGATGACATATACCATTAAGTACCCCATACGTTTGAAATCTATATACCTGACCCTGTATCGAAGAAAAAGACAATAGAAAAAGAAGAACTATTTGGCTTAAAGTAACTTTCTTCATTCGAGATTTAAATTAAACTAATTATTTCTTTATCTGTGTTGCTTTTATTTGATATTTATATTTAGGAACACCGCCAATTGGAACAGTAAAAAAGCGCAAAACTTCGTTATATTGGTTTCTCACATTTATAACCACATTGTTACTTTTAACCGGAGCGTTTTGTCTTTTTCTGAATTGAAAATCAAGAGATGTCTTTTTTTCCTCAGGTTTAATTGCGAATGTTACTTCTTTCCATTCATTATCACCGGAAACCTCAAAATCCTGTCCTTTACGTGCTACTGAAACAACGCGTATGATGCCGTCCAAATCCCAATCGAAGTTCATCATTTTCACTGCTTCCGTCTGTTCAATAATATACGGGTAGATATGGGAAACTTCATTGGGATTATCCCACATTCGAAACGAGTATTCATAAGAAAAGGCAAACCCACCTTCAATAGGTTTATTTTCAGTGCCAGAGGTGCTAAGAAAATAGCGATACATATTTCCATCATCGCCAGCCACTCCATCACAAATTACTTTGAAAATGTATCCTCCAAATTCTTTTGTAAACTCACCTTCAGTGGGATTAAATGGGCCAAAGGTATACCAGTTTTTATCATACCGGGGATCGACACCAAATGTTTTTATGGCCAGCATATTACCACTTTTGTAATTACCTTTTGGATCGACACCCTGTGCATCGGGATCAGAATATGCCCCTTTTCCACCGTAAACCGAATAGCTCATTTTTGTATCGAATACTCCTTTCAATTCGTCCAATTCGCCGCCCGTATCCGGATCATATACCCTGATATAAATCGGACTTTTATTATTTTCAGGTATGAGAAAAAAGAAAGTCTGGGAAAAGTCATCATCTCCCCATGATTTTTCGGCGTTTGCACCAAAGGTCATTAAAAACGGGATGTTCTCATCTACTCCCGGAACCGGCTGTGCGTTTGTGTTTAAACAATAAATAAAAAACAGTGAAATTACAAATGCAAATTGTTTCATTCTAGTTTCCAATTTTCAAATTAATCTTCCCATTCATCGAAATAAAATAGTTACAAATAAAAACTATTTTTTCTGCAATACAAGTGAGAATTATGGTGAAGATGCATTTTTTATAACAAGATGCCGGAATCTGGCTTCTGTTCTGGTTTGATTATTGGTATCGGGTGTGGAGGTAATACCGAGAATAACTTTATAAACACCCGATTCCATAAAAACATGCTTTACTTCCTTACCAGTGGCAATATGATCATCCCCAAAATCCCAATAATAATTTGCTATTGAAAAATTGGAAAGATTAGTTTTTAATGCATCAAATGAAATTTCTTTCCCAACAAAAGAGGTATCCGGACAAGATATAAATGGTTGCTCTACATCACGGGCTTCAATAAGAAAAGCGGATTTATTTTCCTGAATCTCATGAGTTAACGAATCAATCACATTAAGTTTAACTGTATAGTCACCGGGTTTGGAGTAAGCGTGTTCAATTTCGAGTTCTTTGCCTAAATGTTTTGTTCCATCGCCAAACTCCCATTCATACTTAAATGTTGTTGTATCGATATTTATCGACCTTGTTTCACTTAAAAGATATGTATAGCTGTTCGTTTCCTGTATTTTAGCGCTATCTAACAAAGGAAAATTAAACGAAAACTCGTATATATCTGTTGTTCTTTGACGATTGGAACGGTCCGAGGATAAATACCCATGCCGGTCAATATTATCAGACCAATATGCAAAATCATCTTTTAATGAGTTTATCGGCGAAGGCAACAGGATAGGGGCTGACCATTTGCCATTTAATTCTCTGCTAAAATAGATATCAAAGCCCCCTGGACCACCAGGCCGGTTTGACGCAAAATAGAGTTTATTGTTTTGATAAAACGGAAATTTTTCATCAGACGTTGAATTTATTCGCGAACCTAAATTTTTAGGTCTGCTCCATTGATTACCCTTTTTGGAGCAAACATAAATATCAAATTTCCCATTTCCGCCCTGACGATTTGATGAAAAAAACAGCATATTGCCATCCGGACTTAGGCATGGTTGAGCCGATTTTGAAGTAGTTTCATTATACTGGAAAGGTTTTATAGGTCCCCATATGTTGCCATTAAATGTGGAGGTATAGATGCCTTCGTTTAACGGATCACCCAGCGTAAAATAAATTTGAGTTCCATCCTTATTAAAAGTCATTGGTCCTTCATGATATTTTGAGTTCAACTCTTTTGAAAAGACGTCCGGATTTCGTTGCCATTTGCCATCCTGCGATTTTTTGGCAAAATAGAAATCACTCAAAGGTTTACCGGCTGAATCATATCTGCTTATTAATGCACTTTGAGGACGGTTTGAGCAAAATACTAAGCCATTTTTGTAAGGAATTGCGGCGTAATCGTCGTATTCGCGGGTATTGAATGGGAGTGAGGTAAAAGTATAAAGTTCCTGAGCCATTATTGCCGCAGATGAAACAAGCAATAACAACCAGCTAATTATTAAACTTTTATACATTTTTATTGTCATATAACTTAAAAATATCGTGGGTTAATTGCATTAATTTTGTACCTCAACTCATACCTGAGAACGATTTCGTGAGAGCCACTGCTATATTTGGTTAATGGACCCAATGTAAAATCGTATGAATATCCTAAACGTAATTGTGTATTTATTTGAAATTCAAACAATCCAACAAAAGCTTCTTTAGCCCGGTATGAGGTGCCTACCCATAGTAATTCATCTTTAAATAAGATTAAATTACAGTTTAAATCATATTGTATTGGGGAATTCGAATGGAATCTCAATAGGGTGGACGGTTTAACCTTAATGTTATCGTTTATTTTAAAGAGGACACCTCCGGTAAGTAGAAAATTATAGTTTTTTATATCATTATAGGGTTTGAAGCCATTTCCTGAACTTTCTTCGCGGTAGCTCAGTAATGTAGGAATGGACAATCCCGCAAAAAATTTATCGTTGTAATAGTAGGTGCCAATACCAAAATTTGGAAGATAGGATACTGTTGCGGTTTGATTAAAAGAAGGGTCATCTTTTTGAGGCAGATTTAGTTTGCTTAAGTTCTCTTTTAAAACTTCCATGCCTGCTTTAAACCCAAAAGATAGCCTTCCGGTTCCTAATCTGACACGGTAGGCATAATTTCCAAAAATACTCAGATTATTGGTTACTCCTATTCTCTCATCCAAAAACTGAAGTCCGAATGCAACCGTTTTACTCTTGGATGGCATATGGGCATTGAATGAAGTAGTGGTTGGAGCTCCTTCAAAACCAACCCATTGCCAACGTTGTGACAATAATAAGCTCACAACTTCCCTGCTGCCTGCATATGCAGGATTAATTGCCAGACCATTCATCATATATTGGCTATATATAGGGAAATGCTGTGCGTTCAAGGCTAATGAACAAAAAAATAACACTATGGAGGCAAGGTATCGCATATTATCGTTTCATCATTACAAACCCTTTATATTCCCTTGATATGCTATTTTTTTTATTTATTGATAAGACGTAAAAATACGTATCTTCTGCCAAATCCTCTTCATTTTGATTCTTGCCATCCCAAATTGGCAATCCCAATTCAGTATAAGGCATTGTATTTTTTTTATCCTTAAGTCTGTTGTTTTTTATATTGGAAGAATATACGATGCCACCCCATCGGTTAAGTATTTTAAGTTCCCAATTATCTCCTAAATTCTCATCAAGATTTTGTAACCCTTTCACGATGAAATAGTCATTTTTACCGTCGCCATTCGGTGAAAACCCATTGTATCGTCCAATATCTTTGATGGCGATAGTGAAGGAATCGATTTTACTTGGGCAAGCTTTATTCGTGGTAATGATCCATTGTAGCTTATAAGTAATTTCCGGATTGGGGAATGTAACTTTGGCCTTAGTGTCGGTTATGTATTCGGGCTGAGAATCATACCCGACTAGAGTCCAAACGCCTCTCCCTAATTTAGGTTTTGGAGCAATCAGCGTATAAGTAAAATCAAAAGTAATTGAAGTGTCTCTAAGCACTCCTCCTGAAATTGGTCGGGCAAAAGCCATCACGTCTATTCGTCCTGTTGTACTTGAATCTACGCAACAATCGTGAAGACCGGAATAGACCTTTCTACTAAATGTAGTTATTAATGAATCGTTTACAATTGGTAATTTGGGAGGCTGGTAATCGGGCTTGTCAACACCTGCATCCTTCCAGCTACCGTTTGCGGGCTTGTATCCCCACACAAATTTATATTTTTTATCGCCTCCGGTTAAACCGGGATACCCTTTTATTTGAGAAAGGCTTGAATCATTACAAACAGCATTGTCACCGCTTATAATATTATTACTGATAGCGGGTAATACGTTAATTATCATTTTTGCCGTATCTTTACAAACATCGTCAGATGAAATTACTATTCTTCTAAAATAGGAAGTGTCCTTCAGAACGTCTGGTTGCAATAATGAATCATTCGATGCCGGAGACCATGTCTTGCTATTATTAATCCGCTGTTGCCATTGGTATTTATAAGGTTTTATACCGCCATATAAAATATAATTTTTACGCGGGCCCAGACTATTTGGTTGTTGATTGATGCATAAAGTGGTATCTTTTGAAATACTATTGTTTCTGAATTTTGGTTGAATGGAAAAGGAAATGGTATTGCTTGAATCTTTACAACAATCATATAATCCCGATCTTACTACTCGTTTGAATGATGCAGCAATACTCAATTTACTATCCGGATATTTACTAATATCGCTTGAATTTGAAATTGAATCCCACGGAACTTTATTATTGGGGCTTTTTATCCACTGATAAAGATATGATTCAGTTCCTCCTGCTGGTAGTGAATTGACGAATGGATTTGGCGAAGTTTCTTCACAAATAACGGATTGAGAAGAGAGAATAGTATTGTTACTGATTTTCGGCCATACCTTTACCAAAAAGGACTTGGAAATATCTTTACATACACTGTTTAGACCTGAATATGTAATTCGTCGGTAATATATTGATTGTGTTAATGATACAGGATTTAAATTAACGTTTAGATTGGAACTATCTATTTGTAGCGACCAGCTCAGTGCATCTGCACTTTTTTCCCACCGATAGGAATAATTACCTGATTTTCCGCCTGTTGGAATAGTTCCCCTTATTTGTTTTGATGCGGTGCCGTTGCAAATTTCCTGTCGGTTCCACACCCCTAGATTAACCCATATCGAATCACTTTTTAAGATGGGATGCACAATGATGGTTGCAGTAATTGTATCCTTGCAAATAGAAGACGATACTATCCGGTGATAATAGGTTGTATCGCTAATATTTGTAGATGTATTGTAGGTTTGTAAATAATCCTTTAATGTATTTGGATTAATACCATCAACCCAGGCAGCACGTGGCTTGTGTGTTTTCCAAAAATAGGTAG
>JANXXY010000206.1 GCA_025350365.1 Bacteroidales bacterium
CAAAAACAACCAAAAAATGCTGAGTTTTATTATGCGCGGGGATTATTGAACAATACCAAGGAAAAGTATTCAAAAGCGCTTCAGGATTTTTTGGTTGTTTTTGAATTGCATCTTCTAATATTTTATATGCCTCTTTGGAATTTCCTAATTGATTTAAAACCTTTGATTTACCAATAGTAGCCTGTGCCGGAGCTCCTTGCTTTTGAATAGCTGCCTCGTACGTTTTTAAAGCGTTTTGATAATCCTTTTGATAAAACAACGCGTCTCCTTTTAAGGTATAAGCCCTGGCATTTTTGACATCATAGCTAATAGCCTGTTCTGCATCCTTTAATGCCTCAATATATTTACCCATACTAATACGAGCCTCTGCCCGTCCGCAAATAGCCTCTATATTGTCGGGTTTAATAAAAAGTATCTGATTAAAATCCTGAACAGCTCCTTCGAAATTTCTTTTTGAAAGTTTATCATGTGCGGCCTGCATTAACTGATCCTGAGAAAAACCAGGTGCACATAAAAGTAAAAGAACGGAAGCAAAAAGAAATTTTCTTATCATAATTAATGTAAATAATTACATGACACAAAATTCAAAAATATAAATATCTTATTTATAGTCTAAATTTAATGATTTTATTGACCGATAATTTTCACCAACACTCTTTTTTTTCGCATCCCATCAAATTCACCATAAAAAATCTGTTCCCATGGGCCAACGTCTAATTTACCTTCAGATATGGCTACAACAACTTCACGACCCATAATAGTCCTTTTTAAATGAGCGTCGGCATTATCCTCAAATCCATTGTGTTTGTATTGAGAATAAGGTTTTTCAGGAACCAGTTTTTCGAGCCAAACTTCAAAATCATGATGTAAACCCGATTCATCATCGTTAATAAATACACTGGCTGTTATGTGCATCGCATTCACCAACACCAACCCTTCACGAATTCCGCTTTCGTGAATACAACTTTCCACTTGTTGGGTAATATTGATAAATGCTCTGCGGGTAAGTGTATTAAACCACAACTCTTTACGGAAACTTTGCATCTTAATTCAATTTTAAATCACTAATGATATTTTTTATTTTTTGATCTAACAGAGAATTTACCTTCTCGAAATCAGTAATTTTTTCAAGAGTTTCTTTTACGCCAAAATAGAATTTTATTTTAGGTTCGGTGCCTGATGGCCTTACAGAAATTTTTGAACCATCTTGGGTAATAAACTGAAGAACATTTGATTTAGGCAAATCAATATCTTTTTCAATTGACTTTACCACATCAAATGATTTTCTTTTCTCATAATCGAGAATAAAAACGACCTCCGATCCATTTATTTGTTTAGGAGGCGATTGCCGGAAATTATCCATCATCTTCTGAATTTCTTCTGCTCCTTCCTTGCCCTTTTTAGTAATCGACAAAAGGGATTCCTTATAAAAACCATATTTTTGATAGATATCAAGCAGTAAATCGTACATGGTCATTTTCTGGTCTCTGGCCCAGGCAGCCGCTTCGGCTATCAAGGCACATGACATAACAGCGTCTTTGTCGCGAACAAAATCGCCTGCCAGATAGCCATAACTTTCCTCGCCTCCACCAATAAATTTGGTTTTACCTTCGTTTTGCTTTATTACTTCGGCAATGTATTTAAAACCTGTAAGTACATCATAATAATGTACGTTAAATGCACGTGCCATTTCTGCTATCAGCTCGGTAGTAACAATAGTTTTTACCAAATATTCTTTACCAGTAAGTTTACCCTTTTCCTTCCATTTGGTTAACAGATAATAAATTAAAATAGAAGCAGCCTGGTTTCCGTTAAGTAATACAATTTCGTTGTTTTTGTTGCGAACAGCAATTCCAACCCGGTCGGCATCGGGATCAGTAGCCATTACAAGGTCAGCGCCTGTTTCCTTTGCCTTGTTAGTTGCCATGGCTAATGCTGCCGATTCTTCAGGATTCGGAGAAACAATGGTAGGAAAATTACCATCAGAAACATCTTGCTCCGGAATATTAATTATGTTACGAAAACCCATCTTTTTGAGGATCATCGGAACCAATTTAACGCCTGTGCCATGCAAAGGCGTATAAACGATTTTCATATCGCTGTTTCGGGCAATCACTTCGGGGGAAAGCGATAATTTCTTTATTTCATCGGTATATATTTCATCAATTTCGCTTCCAAGAAAATGAATTTTAGTTTTTGGTCCGTTAAATTTAATGTCACTAATATCAAGAATCTTATTTACTTCAAGAATTATATTTTCGTCATGTGGCGGCACTACTTGGCCACCATCATCCCAATATGCCTTATAACCATTGTATTCCTTAGGGTTATGAGAAGCGGTGATAACAATACCTGTCTGGCATTTTAAA
>JANXXY010000219.1 GCA_025350365.1 Bacteroidales bacterium
TTCACTCACACCTGAAAGTATGCATATGATTATGTGGGCAATGAGCGACCGGGCAATTCCAAGAAGTTTACGTATGATGGAAGGTTTTGGTGTACATACTTTTCGATTCGTCAATGAAAACAACAAATCGGTGTTTGTGAAATTTCATTGGAAGCCATTGTTGGGTATACATTCCGTTGCTTGGGACGAAGCACAAAAAATTTCAGGTAAGGATTCAGATTTTCATCGCAAGGATTTATGGGAAGCAATAGAAAGTGGCAACTATCCTGAATGGAATTTTGGCGTTCAGATAGTTGAGGAAAATGATGAACATAAATTTGATTTTGATTTGCTGGATCCTACTAAACTTATCCCTGAAGAAATTGTTCCCGTTCAAATAATTGGAAAGATGACTTTAAACCGCAACCCCGATAATTTTTTTGCAGAAACTGAACAGGTTGCATTTCATCCAGGTCATGTTGTTTCGGGAATTGATTTCAGTAATGACCCATTGTTACAGGGACGTTTATTTTCATATACCGATACGCAACTTAGCAGGTTAGGCGGCCCTAATTTTCACGAAATTCCTATCAATCGCCCTGTGGCACCTGTGCACAATAATCAACGGGACGGACACATGCGGCAAACCATTAATACAGGGCAATCCAGCTATCATCCAAATACTACAGGCAATGGTTGTCCTTTTCAGGCCAAAGCTATCGAAGGTGGATTTGTTTCATATAATGAACGAATAGATGCAAGAAAAGTACGCGCACGTAGTCAAAGTTTTTTTGACCATTTCAGCCAGGCAACATTATTTTTTAATAGCCAGAGTGAATCTGAGAAAAATCATATTGTTGACGCATTCCGATTTGAGTTAGGAAAGGTTGAAAAAGAGTCGATAATTTCGCGTGTAGTGAGTTTCCTTACGTTAGTGGATAAAACGCTGGCCTCAAGAGTAGCCGAAGGTTTGGGTATTCCGGTACCAATACCTGACCAAATGCTTAATCAAAATATCCCGGCTGATGGCGATCCAAAAAAATTTCAACCCATTATTGTCAAATCTAAATTGCAAAGTTCACAAGCATTGAGCATGGCAACTACAGTTAAGAATACTATTAAAACCAGGCAGATAGCCATTCTTGCAGCAAATGGGGTTGACGACGATTCAATAAATGCAATGAAACAAGCACTTGAATCAGCTGGAGCGCAAACAAAAATAATTTCTTCTCATCTGGGATTTATTGTTACAACCAAGGGCACCCGATTAAAAGTTAATCAAAGCTTTCTAACGGCTGCTTCAGTTTTATTTGATGCAGTATATGTGCCAGATGGGGCTCAAAGTGTGGCTTTATTGAAAGATGAACCTGAGGCTGTTCCTTTTATTAACGAAGCCTATAAACATTGTAAAGCTATAGCTGCCAATGGAGCCGGTGCGGAACTTCTGTTTTTAACTGATGGTGGAATTAAAATTCATGGCGATGGTAAAACTGGAAATGATACTAATGCTGCAATAGGAGTAATAATTAATCGAAGTGCGCAAGAATTTATAAATGCAATTGCACAACATCGTTTCTGGGAACGCCAAAAATCAATTATGATGCCAGTATAAGTATGATAGAAAATTAAACTCTGGCAGGACCTTCGGACTATGCCAGGTTTTCAGGTTTTAGTTTGACCTTCCAGAGTCGATAAACCTGGAAGAGTCTAATAGACCTGATAGAGTTAATTTGACCTTCCAGAGTCGATAAACCTGGAAGATTCTTATAAACCCGCTAACTAAACAACATTGATTTGTAAAGGAAAAATTTTTTCTAACAACATGAAAAAAATAGTCTTCCTGTCATGGTTTGATAAAAGTACAATACAGCATCTGCGATTGCCGTTTTCGTTTTTTCTAATGCCTGTCTTTTTATTTGCTTTAAGTCAAGCAAATACCATAAATTGGCAAACGACCATTATTGCATTTGTGATATTACATCTGTTTATTTTCCCTTCAAGCAATGGGTATAACAGTTATCAGGATAGGGACGAAACCAGTATTGGAGGTCTAAAAAATCCGCCAAAAGTTACCAAAAACTTATTTTATGCAACACTATTTTTGGATGTTGTTGGGATATTTTGCGCTTTGTTTGTTTCACTTTACTTTTCTCTGTTTGTATTGATTTTTGTGATTATGTCACGAGCATACAGTTACAGAAATGTGCGCTTAAAAAGATATCCGTTCATCGGGTTTTTAACGGTATTTATTTTTCAGGGGGCATTTGTATATTTGATGGCCTTTTTGGCAATAACAAATTTTTCACTTGGAAATATTTTTACGCTTAATAACATCATTTGTATGAGCGTAGCAAGCTTGTTTATGGGTAGTATTTATCCGCTCACGCAAATTTATCAGCACGAGGCAGATAAAAAAGATGGAGTCGTCAGTATTAGCTACAAGCTAGGATATATAGGCACTTTTGTATTTTCATCCATTTTGTTTTCAATAGCAACCATCTTCCTATATTACTATTTCAATTTAAAACATCAACAACTATATTTATTATTGTTTTTATTTATCATGTTGCCCGTTATCGGGAAATTGTCCATTTGGTTTAATAAAGTTCGCAAGGATACTAAACATGCAAATTTTGAAAACACCATGACAATGAACTTGTTGACATCAACATGCATGAATTCGTACTTTTTAATCCTGATATTAAATAATCATTTCACCTGGTTTTAATAATTTATATTAACCAGGTTAGTAAATCTATAGCATGAGTAAAATTATTTCCATTGGCACAGCGGTACCAAAATTTAGTATCAACCAAAGTACTATTTTAGAATTTATGCAGGCGGCATATAACAATGATACCGCCTCACGTAAGCTAAAAATATTGTTTCATAACAGCGGAATAAACACACGTTATTCCGTTGTTCCGGATTTTGACAATAGCAAATCGGAACACAATCTGTTTATTGGAAATAAAAGTACCCCAAATGTTGAAAAAAGATT
This sequence comes from Bacteroidales bacterium, assembly GCA_025350365.1. Classification (GTDB taxonomy): domain Bacteria; phylum Bacteroidota; class Bacteroidia; order Bacteroidales; family JAAUTT01; genus JAAUTT01. The sequence goes on from JANXXY010000219.1 coordinate 2,981, forward strand.
AAACGTATTCAAAGAAAATGCTGTTTCACTTGCTATCGAGGCGATTCATATTGCGTTAACAAAAATAAATACAACTATTGCGGAGTTTAAACCAACACATTTAATTACGGTTACTTGTACCGGATTATACGCTCCGGGTATTGATTCAGATATTATGGAGCAATTGAATTTACCGAATGATATCTTTCATACCTCTATTAATTTTATGGGATGCAATGCCGCATTTCCTGCATTAAAAATTGCGGATATGATTGCCAAAACCGACGAAAATGCAAAAGTAATAGTTGTTTGTGTGGAATTATGCACACTTCATTTTCAACCTAAAGATAATAACGACAATTTATTATCGAACACCATTTTTGGTGATGGGGCTGCTGCAGCAATTGTTGTTTCCGATACTGCCGCAAAACATAATGAGCAGGGTGGTATGGCAATAAATGGATACTACTCATTGCTATTAGGTAAAGGAAAAAAATTAATGGCCTGGAATATCACGCCCATAAATTTTGAAATGGTTTTGGATGCCGGAATTCCTGAATTTATAGGCAATGAGGTGAATGATATTGTTTTGAAAGCTTCAAAAAACCTAAATATCGCACCAGACAAAATAGATAAATGGGCAATACATCCGGGCGGAAAAAAAATACTTGATGCAATAAAAAAACAAATGCAAATGAATGATACTGATTTGCAGTACTCATACAAAGTACTGGCTGAATATGGCAATATGTCGTCACCAACAATTTTATTCGTATTGAATGAAATTATGAAATCGAATCACAAGCCAAATGAAACCATATTTTCCATTGGTTTTGGACCTGGGTTAAGTATTGAAACATCTTTGTTTACTTATGTGGAATAAATTTAAAAATCGATCCAACGAAAAAGAATTGCTCGACGAATCAAATATCCCTCGTGGATTACTTTACAAGAACCTGAGAGAACTTGATTCTCTTAACAGAACTGCTGGCGGGTTTGCTATTTCGTTAAAGGGTATAAAACATTTAATTACAGATTATCACAAAATCTATCATATTGTCGATTTGGGTTGCGGTAGCGGTGATGCTTTAAAAGTGATTGCTGATTGGGCACGGTTAAATAATTACAAAGTTAGGTTAACCGGTGTGGATATGAATGCCAATGCAATTGAATATTTGAAGTATCATTGTGTTGATTATCCTGAAATTAGTGGCATTACGGCTGATTACGAGGAGTATCTTAATAGCTATGTAAATGTTGATATTGTTCATTGCTCATTATTCTGTCATCATTTAAATGACGATGAACTATTACGTTTATTTATTTATTTCAGGCATCACGTAAAAATAGGTTTTATTATCAACGATTTACAAAGACATTGGATTGCATATTTTAGTGTATGGCTTTTAACACGCCTACTGAATGGTACAGCCCTGGCAAAAAACGATGGTCCTATTTCTGTTCTTCGTGGGTTCAAATCTAAGGAGCTTATCTATTTACTGATTAAAGCAAATATTACGGACTATTCTATTATAAAAGAATGGGGTTTTCGATTTTTAATTGTTGGAAAAACAGAAAAAAATGAGGGAATGGCAGGATAAAGCATTCCAAGTTCTGATTGTTGGAGCCGGACCAACAGGACTCATGATGGCATGTCAAATGGCTATTCATCATGTATCGTTTTGTATCATTGATAAAAACGATACACCCTCAATAAATTCGGGCGCTTTAATAGTTCAGGCGAGAACCCTCGAGATTTTTGAACAGATGGGAATTGCATGTACAGCTTTAAAAGAAGGAATCGTTGCCAATAAAGTAAACATGTTTTTCAACGGAAAAAAAAACATAAGTACGAATATAAAAAACATAGGCGGAGATCTTACTCAATTTCCTTTTCTTCTGATGCTTGAACAATCAAAAACGGAAAAATTATTAGTAAAGTTTATCGGCGAGCGCGGACATTCAGTAGATAGAGGTATCGTGTTTAAAAGTTTCATTCAAGATAAAGAAAAAACAACTTCGGTGGTTATTTTGCCTGATGGGTCTGAACAATTAATAAAGAGTAAATATATCATTGCTGCCGATGGAACAAATAGTGCAATCAGAAATTTCCTGAATATTTCTTTTATAGGCAAAACATACCCAAAACCAATATTCATTTTAGATTGTAAGGCAAAAACAGATATTTATCCCGGTGAAATATGCTTCGCTTTTTCCAACAAGTCTGTTTCAGGTATTTTTCCATTGCAAGATTCCAGGTGGAGGATTGACAGTACTCTTCCTAAAGAAATAGAAAAATTGGAAAATATAACTTTTGACACTATTGCGAAAGATTTTCACCTCTGGACAAAGATGAATATTAATTTTCAGGGTTATGAATGGTTTTCGGTATCTCATTCTCATCAGAAATATGCAGCGTTAGTTCGTGTTCGAAACTGCTTTTTAGTAGGTGATGCGGCGCATGTTAATTCGCCCGTTGGCGCTCAGGGAATGAATACAGGTTTGCAGGATTCCTTTAATCTGGCATGGAAACTAGCATTTGTTATCAATCGCAAGGCAAAAGCTGAACTTTTGGATACTTACTCAACAGAAAGATTAGGTATTTCGAAGGGGTTTGCACAATATGCCGATATTGTTTTTAAGCTGGTTACCAGTAATAATGCCGTGGTGAAATTTTTTCGTTTTTATGTGATAAAAATCTTATTAAAGGTTTTATTCCCTTTGATGGAAAAACAAAGGAGATTTCGTCAATTTTTTTTTACTTCTATTTCCCAGATTGGCATTCACTACCGAAACAGCAGTTTATCTTATGTGGTGTCGGAAGGCAGTTTTTTATCAGACGCCCCCAGGCCGGGAGATCGATTGCCTTACGCTGAACTCCTATACAAAGGAAGAAATACGAATAATTACGAAATTTTAGATGTTGGTTGTTTCAATCTAATTATTTTTTCAACTATTATACCGGAAGAAATTAAAAAAATAGCGGAAAAATATAATCTTATGGTTAAATTGGTTTCAAATCTGCCAGAAAATAAAAAAATATTTGAGAAGCTGGGAATAACAAAAACAGGTTATTACCTTGTGCGGCCTGATATGCATATTGCCTTACGATCAGCTATATCGAGCACCTATCATTTGAACAAATATTTACAAACGATTCTGATATAAGAAAAGTCCAAAGTTTAAAGTAGTGTCTCAAACTTTTATCAACATAAATTTTCACCTGATCTTAATCATTATGAAATCTTTTATCTTCTGGCAACGATGGTTATTTTACAGCAGTTTGCTATTTGCCATGTTTGGAGTGGTTTTTGCCGTATATGGCAATAATCCTTTTTTTATGCCTTATAATAAAGCACTTGCACATGTTTTTAATTTTGGAGAAAATTTCCCCTCAACTATTGAACCATTCAGAGCTTTTATTTGGGGACCATTAGGCGGTACAATAGCCTGCTGTTATATTTTACTGGCTTTTATAACATGGTTTCCCTTCCAGAGAAAAGAGCGTTGGGCACGAAATGCCATTATTATAGCATTCGGTGTATGGGTTATATTGGATTCGTTTGTTTGCCTCTATTACGGGGTTTATTTTCAGATATATCTCATAAATGCATTCTCTATTTTACAGAAAGGCTTACCCATTATTTTTACATGGAGAGAATTTAAATAATACCCGGCTCTCCTACCCGCCTGACGAATAATGAATGTGTGAATGATGTAACTTTTCTCTAAAGTTATGTAACACAAAAGCCAGTAGTTGAGTGTAAATTTATTCCTTAAAATCTTACTTATTAATTAATTCAATATTTATGAAAACAAGCATAGGAATCCCCGATCACAACATCGAAGAAATTGTAACTCTTCTTAACACTCTGTTAGCTGATGAATATGTGCTATATACGAAAACCCGGAATGCTCACTGGAATGTTACCGGGCCAAACTTCTACGAATTGCACAAGTTTTTTGAAACCCATTATGAAGCGTTAGATATAATTATTGATGATATTGCAGAACGTGTGCGTTCGCTTGGACATTATGCCTTGGGTACGCTGAAGGATTTTCTGAATGTAACACATATGGACGAAGAAAATCAAGAGTTTAGTAATCCAACGCAAATTATTCAAACCCTTGTCAACGATCATGAAACAATTATTCGCATTATTCGAAATGACGTCACTCCTATTTCCGAAAAATACAAAGATTTGGGAACAGCAGATTTCGTAACAGGTATAATGGAACAACACGAAAAAATGGCCTGGATGCTTCGGTCGCATATATCATAATCATTTTCAGCGGACAAAAAATTATGATTTTGAAAAATATATTCTTCCTTTGTCTATTATTGGTTTTATCAAGCTTTAATTTTATAAAGCTTGATAAATCAATAATATTCGGTAATGATGCAACATTTGTATATCAATCGAAATATTCATTTTCAGATTCGAGGGATTTAACTTGCTTTGAGTGTGAAGATTTTATCTCCAATGCCTTAAATAATTATACTATAGCAACAATTAACAAGGAGTTTTTAAGTTTATTAAATTGCACGAAAGAGTTAGTCGTAAACAAGCATGATTCGGCAACAATTGATACTGTATATACGTTTTCGAATTCCAAAAATAAAATACAAATTTATAGGGCAAATCAAAATGATTTCATTTTTACTTTTGATGTAACAGATCCCGTATTTAATCTTAAAGGGAACGTTAAGCCAGGTATGACTAAGGATGATTTTCTGCGAAAATTTCGCATCACTGAAACTAAAAATAACAAAGTAAAAATTTCTAATTCAGAAGGAAATATGGGATTTGTGTTTTATTTTGAAAACAGCAGACTAAAACGGATTAACAGCTACTTATATCTTGATTGATTCCGAAAATTAAAATTATAAAAATTTATAACCAACAAATTTTATTATGATGAGAAGAATAGTTTTTTTATTTGCTTTATTGGCAAGCGGTATTTTGTGTGAAACAGCATTTACACAAGTTACATTTAAAGTCAATATTGGCACTCAACCCATATGGGGTCCGGTTGGATATGACCATGTGGATTATTACTACATGCCTGAAATTGAGACATATTATTATGTACCAAGGCATAAGTATATCTATATAGAAAATGGTAATTGGATTACCAGATCCAGTTTACCTCCACGTTATAGAAACTATGATTTGTATAACTCCAGAAAAGTGGTTATTAATGAACCAAGACCATACTTGCGTCATCAGGATTACAGGGCAAGATATGAAAGGTCTGATGACCATTCAAATCAGCAATCGATACGTGACAGCAGAGAGTCAAGATATTTTGAAAACAAACATCATCCGGAGCATTCAAAATGGAAAAAATCAAAGAAAAATAATGACCGAAATAATGATAATGAAGATGAAGATGAAAATGAAAAAGGACATGGAAATGGACGTGGACATGGACACGATTAAATATCAGCAGTAAGAAATATTTCAATATATATCTAGGTATTTCATTTTAAAATATTGCTGAAAGTTTACCGAAGTGTTGTATCTGGTAACTCTTTATAAACTTATTTTAAAAAGCCACAAATTACAAAAAATAAACAGTGTAATTCGTAGTTTTTTATTACTAAAAAAACATTATCGTTCTTCATGTCAAAAATTACTCGTTATTCATATAATTAGCCTAACTTTCTAGTATAAATTTTTAATAACCAGCCTTTCAGATGACGGGCATAAAATCAAAATAAAATGGCAATCATACCAGAATTTAAAGAGACGTGGAAGGAAGAGAAAGAAAAAATAAGTAACGAAATCTCTTCTTTGAAAAATAGTATGACTGAATACAAAGAAAAAAGAAAATCTGAATGGAAATCATTCAAGAAAAAATTTAATGATAACTTGGATAAAGTTGAGAAATCATTAAAAAAACTGAATGAAACCCATAAAAAGAAATAAATTTCTATAGGTTAAATAAACCTCATTATCATAAACATATATAGATAGGAGAATATTATGAGCCCAAAAAGAATTGTTACAACAAACAAAACAGCGGTCTATTTTATCACATTTGTGGTAATAATAGCAGCCTTTATGCTATTAGGTGGCCTTCCTTGGTTAAAAGGAATGATGCATGGTAATAGGTCGATGAACATGGCTAATTGGAATTGGGCACAAATTCTGATTTGTGTAGGTATCGGTTTTATACTAGGTTTGTTAGTGGCTAAAAGGAGATAGTGACAGACTGTTCGAAATTGGTTAATATTATTTTAAAATAAAGTTGTTATGAACGCAGACATTAATGCAACGTCAACGAAATTTTCAAGATGGTCAGTAATGAAACGAAAGATAAAAAAAGCATTTTATTTATTTTTTACACTTATCGTCATAATAATAGGCATTTTCATTTACTGGAAGTATTTTTATACATACAGTAGTGGTTATCGAGCCGGATTATTACAGAAATTCTCACACAAAGGCAATATTATCAAAACTTACGAAGGCGAAATGATATTAAGCAGCGTGTCGAGTACCACGAATGTTGCAATTGCATCCGAGAAATTTTATTTTTCTGTTACCGGTAAAAAACTTGCCCAGCAATTTGATACGATCCAGGGTCAAATGGTGATAGTTCATTATCAACAAAAAAACGGGGTATTATTTTGGCATGGCGATTCTGAATATTTAGTTGACAGCGTAAAGCGTATTCGATAAAATAGCTGTAATTTATATAGTTGTACTAAATTAAGTGCAAAGTGGATATTAAAAAACTCATAAATTGAATAAATAAACTATCATCATGAAAACCAATAAAATGAAAAAAGTATTAATTGCGTTGGATTATGATCCAACGGCACAAAAAGTAGCAGAAACAGGTTTTTCTCTGGCTAAATCTATGGACGCTGAAGTTATTTTATTGCATGTTATTTCAGATCCTGTGTATTATTCTTCCACAGAATATTCGCCAATTATGGGGTTTTCGGATTACATGGGTGTTAGTCAATTACAGTTAGACAGCATAGAAGGACTAAAAAATGCATCTCAACATTTTCTTGATAAAACCAAAAACCATCTTGAAGATGAAACCATACAAACTGTGGTAAAAGAAGGTGATTTTGCTGAATCAATATTAAAGGTTGCAAAAGACAACCATGCAGATATTATTGTTATTGGCTCCCACAGTCAAAAATGGTTAGAAAAAATTGTCATGGGAAGTGTAACTGAAAAGGTGTTAAACCTCACAACCATCCCCCTTTTCATCATCCCAACTAAAAAACACAAATAGTTTGAGCCTAAATAGCACAATCGAAAAACACAAAGGCTTAACTACTAGCGAAGTTAAAGAAAAGTTGAGAACTGAGGGATACAATAACCTTCCTTCTTCACAACCTAAAAATATTTTATCAATTGGGTTTGGGGTAGTTAAAGAACCCATGTTTATTCTTTTAGTGGCTTGTGGCACTTTATATATTATATTAGGCAATTTAGAGGAAGGTTTAATACTTCTGGGCTTTGTTGTCGTAATTATGGGGATTGAGTTTTTTCAGGAAAAAAAGACCGAAAAAGCTCTGGATGCTTTAAAAGATATGGCAAGTCCCAGAGCTTTGGTGATAAGGGACGGAGTGGAATCACGAATTGCAGGCATAGAAGTAGTCACCGATGACATTATTGTGTTGCAGGAAGGAGACAGGGTTCCGGCAGATGCTACTATATTAAATTCCGTTAATTTGCATGTCGATGAATCGTTACTTACCGGAGAACCTGTACCTGTTAGAAAAAATGAATGGGATGGAGTTAAGAAAAACATACAGCCTGGTGGTGATGATTTACCTTTCGTTTTTTCAGGATCGATGATTGTTCAGGGAAATGGCATTGCAAGGGTAACCAGCATTGGTATCAATACTGAAATAGGGAAAATTGGCAAAGCACTTGAGAGTGTGGTTGAAGAACCAACCAGACTTAAACAAGAAATGGTTTCGCTGGTGAAAAATCTTACGATCATTGCCGCTGTGCTTTGTGTTTTGGTAATTGTAGCTTACACACTTACACGTGGAAACCTGTTAAATGGGTTGCTGGCGGGAATAACATTGGCTATGGCGGTGTTGCCCGAAGAATTTCCTGTAATTCTTACAGTATTTATGGCTCTGGGGGCATGGCGAATGTCAAAAACTAAAGTTTTAACGCGAAAACCATCCGCAATAGAAACGCTTGGATCGGCAACTGTGTTATGTACCGACAAAACAGGTACCCTTACCCTTAATAAAATGGCAGTTTCAAGGCTTTATAACGGAAAAGATTTTCTTTCAGTTGCAAAAGATTATGAGTTTAATTCGGAATTTCATGAAATCATAGAGTATGGCATTCTTTCCAGTCAAACCAATCCATTTGATCCTATGGAAAAAGCAATCACGGCCATGGGCGATATATACCTGAAAGGGACGGAACATATCCATAAAAGCTGGAAAATGATCAAAGAATACCCGCTTTCCAAAGATTTACTGGCCATGTCGCGCGTATTCTCGTTTAAAGGGACACCAGAAAAAATTATTGCAACAAAAGGAGCTCCGGAGGCCATTTTTGAACTTTGCCATGTGGATGAAAAAAACAAAAAACGTCTTTCATTGGCCGTTGAAGAATTAGCTGCGAACGGATTAAGAGTAATAGGTGTGGCTAAAGCAAAAATTGATTCACAAGGTTTACCGGAAGTTCAACATGATTTTTCTTTTGAATTTATTGGCTTGATTGGCCTGTCGGATCCTATTCGTAAAAATGTTAAAAGAGCTGTAAGCGAATGTTACAAAGCAGGTATTAGGGTAATTATGATTACCGGAGATTATCAGGTAACGGCAAAACATATTGCAGAAGAAATAGGTCTCGAAAATCCTGACAGGTGCATTACCGGAGAGGAACTTCAAGCTATGACGGATGACGAACTATGTAAAAAAATAAAAGAAATCAATGTTTTTGCCAGGGTTATTCCCGAACAAAAACTTAAAATAGTAAATGCCCTAAAGAAAAACAAGGAAATTGTTGCCATGACGGGAGATGGAGTCAATGATGCTCCTGCCCTTAAATCGGCCAATATTGGAATTGCAATGGGCGAAAAAGGCACCGACGTTGCCAGAGAAGCTTCTTCATTGGTAATTATGGACGATAACTTTTCCTCCATCGTCGGAGCCATAAAAATGGGCCGGCGAATTTTTGATAACCTCCAAAAAGCATTTGGATACACATTTGCGATCCATGTGCCTATTGCCGGATTATCGTTAATCCCAATCTTAATGGGTAATTTCCCTTTAATATTGTGGCCGGTGCATATTGTATTCCTCGAGTTAATTATTGACCCGGCATGTTCCATCATCTTTGAAGCTGAAAAAGAAGAGAAAAACTCCATGAACCGGCCTCCGCGAAAAATAGATGAACCCTTTTTTGGAAGAAAAAAAATAATGTTCAGTTGTTTTCAGGGGGTAGGCATACTTATCATAACTCTTACCATATACTTCGTTGGGTTACATCTCGGTTATAAAGCTAATGAAGTTAGGGCAATGACATTTATTACCTTAATTGTTTCAAACATCGCGAGTATTTTAAC
>JANXXY010000234.1 GCA_025350365.1 Bacteroidales bacterium
AGGGCGGCTTCACTAATGATATATTTATCGGGTGAAAGTTGAGGCTGTTTTTGCATTGTCTTATTTTATTAATTAATATAATAGGTTGAATACACATCATGCATTTCGTTGGGAAAACCATAACCGCAAGGTTCTGAATATTTAAGGCATTGCTCGCAACGCAGTTTGAAATCGTTTAGCAAATCGTTTTTTTGCAGATATTTCAAAGCTCTTTCGTAATTTATCACAGTGCTGGAATAAAATTGTTCCCACATATCGCCATAGTCGAAGGTAAATTTACAAGCTATTTCAACAAAAGTTATCATTAAGTCTCCGATAAGCATTGGTGATGGTTTGACGGTACTAAAATCGGCAATGGCTTTTTTAGCTAATGAAAATCGGGTTTTGGGCGCACTAAACTTTCCCTTCGGGTAAAATTCGTTGACAATAATTGCCTTGTATTTTTCGAACAGCTCATTTTCATTGGGATTCAAATAAAAAGAGTAAAACTCTTTTACTGGTTTGTACGATTCGTATAATTCCAAAACCTGTTCTACCAATTGCTCTTTGGTAAGAGATATAAGTTGTTTTTTTAATTGGATTTTAGACATGTGTTATTGACTTATTTCAATTTATTATCCAATTTCGTTTAGTGAAGCAAATTAAACTCTGCCAGAACCTTCGGGCTGTGCATTGCAGAATGTTTCCAGGCATTTTGGTTTCGAAGGATTTTAGTTGCACAGGTTTTCTAATTTAATCAATACTTTGAAAGACAGAATTTTAATTGAAAAAGTCATTATTCTCATCAATATACTTCAGACAGACCTCGAGGGTATCTTCGCATAATTTCATCCATTGACCGTTATGCCTTTGCCAATCCAAGCGAAATTTTTCATTTGTTAAAACGGTGATTCGGGCGTATGTGAACTCCATATATTTCCCTTCAATCAACGGTACAATAAATGTTATATCAGGATCGTGCCATCCGAACTGTTCTACCAAATTATAAAGGTAGAGCCTTCCGGCCCGTATTTCCAACCTGTTAATAGTTTTTGAGAGTTTCTCAGATGTCTGGATAAATTCCTGTACTTTATTTTGTAAAAGGAGTTTTTCAGTATCCTTTAACTTTTTAGGAGTTGGATGATACATCCATACTTTTTTTGCCATTTTTGATTTATTTGTGCTTTAAAAATTAGTGTTGTCGTTTTTAGTTTCATAAACACAAATATAATTCAGTCGACCGAATTTATGATTAAAACCCTCTCAAGCCTTACTTTTTTTCATAAGCTCCGCATTTAAAATCCGTCGTGTTGCGTTGGTCATGTCTGTTCAGATTACAAAGTACATTTTCTTCCCAATCTGCAACATCGTAGCTTTTACATGTAATGCACAAGCCAGGTGTCGGAAATAGGTTGGGGTTTATTTTGTTTCCATCGTCATCGTAGATTCCGTTGATTTTGTTGTTCATATTGGAAGATGTTTAATAAGTGTCACACCTGCCAGGTTTTAAAAACCTGGCAGGCGTGAGGTCTAGATTAATTTTATAATATGTTGGCTTCATAATTCTTTTCATTTTCCTCTAAATCAATTTGAAGACCCAGTTCCGAATCATATTTGCGGTAGAGAAGGAAGGTGTTTTGCTCAAGTATTTTTTCAGTTTTAAACGATTCAAAAGCGATAGTTTCTTTAAATATTTTTTTCTCACGAAGAAATTGAATAAATCGGTGTTCATTTATTTGGACTTTCAAGCTTTCGGCTTTTATGAATTTGTTTTGTTCGAGTCTTAATTTGTATTCTGTCAAATGTTTTATTGGAAGGATCTTTACACCTGAAAATTGATCATAAAATTCCGACTCTTTAAGCGGAGAATGAATAAAGGGTGCTAATTCGTTGTAGACCGAATATTTTAAATATTTGTAAACCTGATCAAATTCTCCTTTGTCCATGTTGTTCCAGCTTGGATATACAAAGTCGATTGCTTTCTGCAATTCTTTTTCATTAATGATGCCATTGTTTTGGGATTCAATCTTTTTTAATACCTGCATTGTCTTTTGGATTGTATCTTCGTTGGAATAAATGTATTTATCCACATCATTTCTGCCTTCAAAAACAATACAATTACAGATTTCTTTTTTTCGTCTTCGGTTTACTCGACCAAATCTTTGTATAAGTGCATCTATCGGAGCAGGTTCAGTATATATTACATCAAAATCAATATCCAAACTTACTTCAATGGCCTGAGTTCCTACCAGTAAGTTAACATTGTTGTTAAGCAATTCCTTTTCCTTTATGTTTCGGTCTTCGACATTAAATGCACTATGCAACAATATCTTTTTATTAGCTTTTAAA
>JANXXY010000256.1 GCA_025350365.1 Bacteroidales bacterium
CTTAAAACATTTTTACAAAAGTACACAGAGAATTCAAAACCTAAGATAGGTTGGGAAAACGAGATGAACATTAACCCTTATAAACTTGTTCATCTCATAGCGCAAAACGAATATTATATTACGAAAATTCAAATTAATGAATTATTTTATCAGCCCCAAGTTGAAAAACTTTTTAACGTATTAGATATCGAGTTCAGGAGTTTAATAAGTCCGGAGCGATTTCATTTAATCAGGATGTGCCTGGAGTTTCGGTATAAAAGGCTTTTAGAGTTGGTTGATTAAATATTAAATGTCATGGTAACCAAAATAAAAAATATATTATTCTGGCGAAGTGAAGGTTTGAAGGTTTAAAAACACCTCAAAATATAGTAGCTCGTTTTGAATTATCATACAAGGATTTAAAAATTGGTTCATTGTCATTGGATAATGGTAAATGGTCTTTTACATATTCTGATGCTTTTAAAGCACAAAGCGTTTAATGACAATGATTGATTTTCCTGATATAAATAAGGTATACATATCTGAAGAATTATGGCCATTTTTAGCCAGCCGCATTCCTAGGCCTGCTCAGCCTGTAGTACTTTTAGAAATTCGTCGTCGTAACATAGATGTTGATAATGAAGTATCGCTTTTAAATGTTTTCGATAAAAGAACAATAACAAACCCTTTTTTGCTGGAGTTAGCATAAAAAATTGGAGATATGTCCTTAAAACTTAAAGTTTGAAATCTGGGAGCTTACCTTAATTATTATTTTCCTTCATTTAACAAAAACGAGTCTTTTGTTGAAATACCCTGTCTATGCAATTTTCTATTTACCCATGGTGAAATCGGGTTGGTATATATCCACAGCTCTCTTTTAGCGTTTCTAGCTTCAATTACCAAGTTAAATAAATCTTTATCAGTGTTATATTTCTTAAAATGCCAAGCCAAACCTGTTTTAATCATTTCATGGCTTAGTTCAGTTCCATCATCTATATATGTAAAACCAAGATTTTTTTATGGTAATCTTTTCCGCTTAATTTTAATTTTACTTGCATCTTAAAACATCTTTTAAAAGTCCATCATTCAGAAGCCAACGAGTAAAATGAGTGTATATGTAAAATAAATATAAGACTTGTATGCAAATTGTATGCAAATAAAAAACCACTTGTAACAGTTACAGTTTCAAGTGGCTAATTTTTAAGTGATCCCGACGCGATTCGAACGCGTGACCCACAGCTTAGAAGGCTGTTGCTCTATCCAACTGAGCTACGGAACCCTAAATCGGCTGCAAATTTATAAAAAAATCGCTTCGGTAAGATGGTTTTTGAAAATATTTGCTAATCACTTATGTACAGTCCAGTGAAATTTACTGGTGTGGTCTGGGTTAAAGGATATTGTAAATCAATTTTTTTCTAGTCATTAATGTTCAGAAATTTAATTAATGTGGAACGTAACAAACCAATGTCAATCGGTTTTGGCAGATAATCATCGAATCCGGCGGTAAAAATCTGATTTTTTTCACTTTCCATAGCATAAGCTGTTTGAGCTATTACCGGAACATTCCGTATCTTTTTAATTATTTTCAGGGCTTCATATCCATCCATAATTGGCATCTTTATATCCATAAGAACCAGTTTAATATCGCTATTGTTTTCAAAAATACTTACGGCCTCCTTACCATTTTTGCCCCAATGGTTAATAAAGTTAAAACTGCGTAGAGCTTCTTTTATGAAAAAGTAATTTATTTCTTCGTCTTCCACAATTAAAATCTGAATGTTATCAGACTTCGTTTTTTCAATTTTATTCTCAGCAATTAATTTTTTTCCTTTCCCATTCATACTACACTGATTAAAATAACTAAAAGCTCATATTGCTAAAGCGTTGTTCAATATTTATAAGCATTGATTTTTATCTTATACGAATATTTAAAATCTTATGATGCATTTGAAATAACATAGCGATACCCATCCCAATGGTAATGTTCAGCATAAGCCTAATGAATTTTTCATTAAGATAATATTCAACTATCTGTAACATCAAATTTAGCCTAAAAAATTCGAAAGATCAATGTAATGGTGGTGACCTCAGAGTTCAGATATGATGATTTAAATCACCGGTCATTAAATAAGAAAAACACGGTAATGTATTGATTTATAATCTTAAAATTTTATAAAAAACCTTTACGTTTGAGTAACGGATTTATATCGGGTTCTGTGCCACGGAAATGTTTGTAGGCTTCCATTTCGTCCTCACTGCTACCTTTTTCCAGTATGTTTTTACGAAAGAGTTTTGCAGTTGCCTGATCAAAAATACCTTTGTCTTTGAATGCCTGAAATGCATCAGCATCAAGCACCTGCGCCCAAACATATACATAATAACCGGCTGCATACCCACTATTAGAGATGTGGTTAAAGTAGGTAGTTCGGTAACGTGGCTGAATTTCAGGTATCAATCCTATTTTATTCATCGAAGCAGCTTCAAATTTCAGAACATCCTGTTTATTAATAGGTTCAGCCAATGTATGATAATCCATATCCAGTAAAGAAGCCGCAAGGTATTCAACTGTAGCAAATCCTTCGTTAAAGAATCGGCTGTTCATCATTTTATCCAACAATTCTTTTGGAATGGGTTTTCCGGTTTTGTAATGTTTAGCATACATATTAATTACTTCGGGATCGGAAGCCCAATTTTCCATCACCTGCGATGGAAGTTCAACATAATCTCTCACAAGATTGGCAACTCCTGGATAGGTTATGTTCGATAACAATGCCTGAAGTCCGTGGCCGAATTCATGGAACAATGTATTTGCTTCATCAAAGCTTAATAAGGCAGGAGCGTCGGTGGTGGGTTTTGAAAAGTTACAAACAATGCTCACAACCGGTGAAATGTTGCTGCCTTGGAATTTGTATTGTTCACGGAAACCTCCACACCAGGCACCTCCTCTTTTGCTTGCCCGTGGATGAAAGTCCATGTAAAGTATACCGATATGTTTTCCGTCTTTTTCTTTAACTTCATATACAAAGTTGTCGACGTGGTATTTGGGTATGTCTTTAATTTCGGTAAAGGTAATGCCATACAATTTGTTGGCAACCATAAAAGCTCCCTGTTTTACATTTTCGAGTGCAAAGTATGGTCGTATCTGTTCCTCATCTAAATTATACTTTTCCTTACGAACTTTTTCGGCATAATAGCGCCAGTCCCATGGTTGAAGTTTGAAATTCTTCCCTTCTTTAATAATGAATGCCTGAAGGTCGGCTGCTTCTTTTTTTGAAGTTTTTAAGGCTGGTTCCCAGAGCTTATTCAATAGCTTGTATACATTCCCCGGATTTTTGGCCATTCGTTCTTCGATAGCTAATGAGGCATAGTTTTTATACCCGAGTAACTGAGCTTTCTCAAGGCGTAAATTGAAGATTTCACCAATGACTTGTTTGTTATCGAACTCGTTATTATTGTTACCGCGGTTAATATATCCTTTAAGGATTTTTTCGCGTAAATCGCGATTGTCTGCATAAGTTAAGAAAGGCATAATGCTGGCATTATCGAGTGTGAATACCCATTTGCCTTTCATTTTTGCATTTTTGGCATCTTCAACAGCTGCGCTAATTAGCGATTCGGGTAATCCGGAAAGATCTGCTTTTTTATCAAGAATTAGCCTAAAAGCCTTAGTTTCCTTTAAGAGGTTGTCGCCAAATTTGACACTGAGTGAGGCCATTTGCTCATTAATTTCGCGAAGTCGTTTCTGTTTAACCGAGTCGAGACCAGCACCATTCCTGATGAATCGTTTGTATGTTTTATCAAGCAGCCGCTTCTGTTCTTCATTGAGATTGGCCTTATCCTGATTTTCGTATACAGATTTGATACGTTTGAACAAATAAGGGTTAAGCAAAATATTGTCGCCATGTTTGGTCAACACCGGTGTTATTTCTTTCTGAATCTTTTGTAGCGTATCGTTGGTGTTGGCACTCGTTAAACTGAAGAATACGCTTTGCACATCGGTTAACAGCCTTCCACTATAATCCAATGCCTCAATGGTATTTTTAAATGTTGGAAATTCTTTATTTCCAGTAATTTGCTTGATATCTTCTTCCTCTTTTTTCATCCCTTCGGTAAAAGCAGGCATGAAATGCTCAGTTTTAATATGATCAAACGGGGGAACCTGAAAAGGTGTTTGATACTCTGTTAACAGCGGATTTTCAGGTCGGGGAGTTTTTGCTTCTTTTTGTTTACAGGATGAGTCCATTATTATTGATGCTAAAAAAATGTAGTACAGCTTTTTCATGAAAAGATGGTTTTAAGGTATTTCGAAACCATAATTATAATACAAAATAATTCTGATTCAAAGGATTTTGGTCATTCTCTCGCAACCACCGTCTGATTTATTTCCGGCGCTGTAACCGGGAATGTTGCCGACTCTCCTTTGCCTATAATATTAATGAAATATTCAATGTCAATATTTCCAATTTTTTTTGCAGGAAGTATAGCCTCATAAACACCCCTGCTGATATGCTTTAGCGGAATTATTTTATAATCACCTGCACTACCGAGTGGTTTCCAATAAAGCTGCGATTGAGTTATATCGGATGTTCATTTTTGCAATCTCAGATTTATCTTTGTAACAAATTGGTATAAAATTATTTACGTGTGGTTGTTAGTTTTTTGTATGTGACCACATCTACTTTTTTATTGGGTAAAAAAGTGGGTATTTTTACATCAATTCGTTTTAGCAATTTTTTACATTGCTCATCGGGCTGAGGAATTTTTACTATTACATTTTCACCGGTTTTTATTTTTATACTTGATAACATACTCAGGGTTTTTATCCCTTCTTCGACTGTTAAATCAATGTCGTGCCATTGCTTCCTTAAGTAAAGCTCTATTTTGTAAGCAATCATGCAAACTTCGAGATGCGCAATAGTGCGTTCTTTTTTTCTCAGGTATAATGGGCGTATTTCTAAAAGGCTTTTTTGCGTTCTGAAAGCCCATTCTACCTCGGCTAATGCTTTGTATCTATTATGTATTA
>JANXXY010000267.1 GCA_025350365.1 Bacteroidales bacterium
TAACACCATCATTTTGCGCAATCAATATTTCCCAAAAACTTTAATCTCAGTACTGTCAAATGCTACCATGCTGCATAAACACGATGTGGTTGACGCCTTGAAAAAAGTTGATCAGAACATCCTGAAACTCGATTCAGGTAACCTATCTACTATCATGTTAATTAACCAGCCGATAGGAAAATACGATCTGAAAAAAATTACCGCTCAATTAAAAAGTTTCAATGGAAAATTAATCATACAATCCATGTTTACTCGTGGAATGGTAAATAATACCTCTTTTGACAACACCTCTCAAGAGGATTTACAATCGTGGGAAAATATTGTAAACACAGTGCATCCTGAGAAAGTAATGATTTATACGATCGATCGAAATACACCATTTGATGGATTAAAGAAAATCCCTGTTGACGAACTGAAGAAAATTGCTTCACGAATTGAAAAATATGGGATACCAGTTCAGGTTTCGGGGTAATGGCGGGGTTTTATTTCACTCGTGCTTTATCTAACGTAAATGAAAACGTAGACCCTTCTCCCATTCTTGAGCGCACCGAGATGGTTTGTTCGTGAGCTTCGATAATGTGTTTCACAATGGATAATCCCAGACCAGTTCCTCCCTGATCGCGGGATCGGCTTTTGTCGGTGCGGTAGAAACGTTCAAAAATACGACTTATATCTTTTTCCCCAATCCCAATTCCATTATCAGATATTTCAACAAGGATGCGATCATCGGCTTCTTCAAATGATATGACCGTTTTCCCATGCTTTTTCCCATATTTTAATGAATTTACAATTAAGTTATTAATTGCTTCGGTGATTCGTTTTTTATCCGCGTTAACCAAAATAGGCTTTTCATGATGAACTCTGAATGCCAGTTTAATTTCATACTTTTCGGCAAGCATTTCCTGCATTTCAAATACATCTTTTGTTAAACTGATGATATTAAAATCTTCCCTTTCGAGTTTAAGCTCACCCGACTCCAGACGTGAAATGGCCTCCAGATCCTCAACAATATTAATCATCCGGTTAATGCTTTTCTCGGTTCTTTCCAGATAAAGTTTATTAATTGCAGGATCATCTAATCCCCCATCGAGAAGGGTTAATACATACCCCTGTATATTAAAAATGGGAGTTTTTAGTTCGTGTGAGACGTTTCCAAGAAATTCCCTTCTGTATTTTTCCAATTGCCTGAGTTGATCTATCTCATTGGCTTTATTCTTGGCCCAAATTGCAACTTCATTACGAACTTCGGCAATAATATCCTTACGTGCCAGGGCTTTATAAAAATCTTGCCCGGGAGTATTGATACTATGAATGGTACGATATATAGGTTTTATTTTTTCGAAGATAAAATTGTTTAAAAAAACAATGGCAAAAAAATATATTGAAATAAATAGAATTCCGCCACCAAGTGTAAGGGAAAGAAAACTATATTTTCCCGTTAAATTTGTAAGAATGGTAAGAATAAGAAACAAAAGAGCGGCAAATAAAGCTATGTAAAGAGCAACTTGTTTGGCAGAAAGAGCTTTCATAAAGGGTTATCAGTTTTATTTTTGATGAAGTTCCAGTAATCTGGAAACATATTTACCAATAATATCAAATTCCAGGTTCACCACAGTGCCTTTTTTTATCTGATGGAAGTTGGTATTATCGTAAGTATAAGGTATTATCGCCACCTGAAAAGATGATGGCCTGGAATTTACAACAGTTAGACTGACCCCGTTTACTGTAATTGAACCTTTTTCAACCGTAATATTACTTTTGCCGGGATCGTACTCGAAAGTAAAATACCACGAACCCCCAGCTTCAGTAACGTTTGTGCAAATGGCTGTCTGATCGACATGACCCTGCACAAGATGTCCGTCGAGACGCTCGTTAAGTTTCATGCTTCTCTCAAGATTTATTTTGTCTCCCGGCTCAATATGTGCAAGATTTGATTTTAACAAGGTCTCCTTTATGGCAGTGACCGTATAGGTATTTTCTTCCTTTTTTACAACAGTTAAACAAACTCCGTTATGCGCCAGACTTTGATCAATTTTTAGCTCGTTAGTAAACGAACACGACATGGTAATGTGCAAATTATCTTTATCATTTTTGAGGCTAATCACCGGAGCGGCTTCTTCAATAATTCCTGAAAACATACGAATATCTTTTATTTTAGTATGGCGAAATTACAGATATTAAGCCACTATCACAAAACAAAAAACTTGGTTCAACCATATAAATTCTTACTTTTGTTGCTCCTGAAAATTGTGTAAAAAAGAAGCTTAAAAGTTAAATATGATTCTTGTAACGGGCGGTACGGGGCTATTAGGTTCGCATCTTTTGTTCGATTTACTTTCGCAAGGACACACGGTAAAAGTACTCGTGCGTTCTACAGGGAGCAAACAAAATATTTTGTCGACATTTGGATATTATACCACCGATCCTGAAAGCTTATATCACAAAATTGAATGGGTTGAAGGTGATGTAACCGATATTTATTCTTTATCGGAAGCTTTTGATAATGTGGATTATATATATCATACAGCTGCTTGTGTTTCATTTAATCCAAAGGATAAAAAGAAAATTTATCAAACAAATGTTGAAGGAACGGCAAACATAGTTAATCTGTGTCTTGAAAAAGGAATCAGAAAATTATGTTTTGTTAGTTCTATTGCCTCACTGGGTAGCAGCGAGGATGGCTCACCAGTGAATGAGAATGTTTTATGGAAACCTACTAAGAATGCCTCAGATTATTCAGTTAGCAAGTTTAAATCTGAAATGGAAGTGTGGCGGGGAATAACCGAAGGATTGAATGCAGTTAT
>JANXXY010000281.1 GCA_025350365.1 Bacteroidales bacterium
GCCGAAAGCTAGTGAGGTCTAGTTCAGCACAGTGTTTATCATGCAGGTTTCAGGGTAATTTGCATGTTCAGAAATCGCTGGCAAGGGTAGTAACGGAGGATAGTGAAGTAGCCACGAACTCCCGCACGCTGCATACACTCAATGTTAGTCAGACTTAAAAAATATAGCACATGAGAAAGATTTCGTTGATATTTATAATTCTCCCGTACAGCTTGATATTATATGCTCAAGTTGACATGCCGCTGGATACATTATATTATCAATTTGAAAGAGTTAAAAAGATTTGCGATAAAGATAATGGAAAGCTTTGGGGCAAAAGTTTGTATGGACCTATACTTGTAATTGATAAAACATCAAAATTGATTGTGTTCAATCAACTGGATATGGAAGGTCAATTGAGTCTCAAAGGAGCGGTTTATGTGGGGAAATATCCTGAAGAGAAAATTGTAGCATCCACAGCCACTAAATTTGCAGGAAAATCATGGGTGGTGATATCCTATCCTTTTAACAAAAAGGACACGTTCCAATTATATCTCACTTATATTCACGAATCGTTTCATAGGATACAGGGAGAACTCGGATTCAATTGCGAAGGGTATTGCAATAATCACATGGATAAAATGGATGGCCGTATATATCTTCAATTAGAATGGCATGCACTGTTGGAAGCTATCATTGCAATAGGAGAAGATCGTAATAGGGCAATAAGAGATGCGCTTCTTTTCAGGCAATACAGGCGGCAACTTTTTTCCGGTGCAGATACAATGGAAAGCAGATTTGAATTGCACGAAGGATTGGCAGACTATACAGCATATAAGTTGTGTTGCCCTTCTCAATCTGAAATAAAAGATAAAATAATTGAACGGAAATTGAAATACTTAGATAATGAGGGTTCATGCGTTCGATCATTTGGATATTATTCAGGACTTTTATACGCATACCTGCTGGATGAGACCGGCAATTTATGGCAAACAAAACTTAAATGCGGAGACGATTTGGGTTTATTGTTACAGCATTTATTAAAGATTGATATTTCTAATGATACAGTCAATTGGTTTAATCAATCAAAAGTCCGTTATCCCTATATGAAAATCTATAAGCAGGAAGTGGGAATAAATAATAAGAAAGAAAAAGTATTATATGACTATAGAATTAGGTTTACAAAAAATCCGGTAATAATAATAGATTTGTTAAGCGCAGAACTTGGCTTATACATGAGTCCTCATCCATTAGATACACTTGGAACTGTTTAGCCTATAATTGATATATCTGATAAATGGGGATTTTTAAGAGTAATTGATAAAGGGTGTTTAATTACTTCTAAAAAAGCAATTGTCACAGCTGATAATATTAATATTGAAGGGCAAATTATATCGGGAGCTGGTTGGACTTTAAAGCTTAATGATAACTGGACTATAATAAAGCAAAATGACAACTACTTGATTAAAGAAAAAATTAACGCCCGTTAAAAAGATTCCATACGCTATAGGGGTTTAGTGGTATGCCAAGTGCATCGATCTTTGGCAAGGTTCTTATCGTTTGATAGGTTCATCTCCTCGGCATCCCCTAAGGCGTCGACACCCGACCGTTTGACACCAATAAAAAAAATGCGCTTGCTTGTGATTTTTAGGCATGATATGATACTAATTGGATATAATGATTACACAAATTGATTTATAAACCAAAAAGTAACGGTATGACAAATGACAGACACTAAACTTAAAGAAGATTTTCTTGATATTTTTGAGCAAAATATCGGGATAATAATTAAAATTTCAAGAGGCTATACATCGATCGCTCAAGACCGGGAAGACTTAATAAATGATATAGCTCTTGAACTATGGAAATCTTTTAAGAGTTTCAATGGTAATTCAAAAATTTCCACTTGGATTTATCGAGTTGCTTTGAATACTTCTATGAACTACAAAAGAAAAAAGAAGAATGATTCATTGTACTTTTCCTTAGGTGATTTCAAAAAAGATGACACATTCCCGTGGTTAATTGAACAAGACAACTCATCAGACATTGAAATCTTATATCAATGTATAAATGAGTTGAATGAAATTAATAAGGTCATTATTTTACTCTATCTCGACGGCAACTCGCACGATGAAATATCTGATATTACGGGTATTTCAAAGACAAACGTAGGTACAAGGATTAGCCGGATAAAAGAACAGATAAAAAATTTAGCAATTACTAAAAATTAAAGTCATGGAATTAATAGAATTACAAAATATTTGGCAACAATACGATAAAAAAATATCGGAAAACATTAATCTTAACAAGGAGATTCTGAGAAGGATGCTTCAATCAAAACCAGAAAAAACGATAACAAGGATTAAATTAAAAGTTGGTTTTAATTTGATTTTACCAATAGTTATTATTTCAGTTATGATGATTCCAAATGTAGTATTTCGTAACGAAATAAGTTTTTATACAGGTCTTTTGTTATTTGCAAGTTTTGCTTTGATAACCTATTATTGGAATATACAGTATTATCTTATACTTAATAAAATAGATTTTAACAATCCGATTACATCGATTAAGAAGGATATTAAACAGGTAGAGAAATATAAGATTAAAGTAACAAAATTCAGTTATATCCTAGCTCCATTTGGTTTAACAGGAGTTTTCTTGATAGCGAATATGTTAATTTTATCAAAACATTCTATATTGCCGATTTCATTAATAATTTTAGTTTTCTTATTTTCGGTTTATATTACTTTTAAATTCTCAATATTTGAGCGTTTTGCACAAATAAATAAAGAGATTGAGGAAATTGAAAAGCTTGAAAATAAATAATCTATTGGCGTCAATAAATAGGACTTCATGTGGTCTGCAAGACCAAACTTGAAGTCCCGGTTTAACTGCATCCCGGATTCTGACACTATGCACATATCGAAGGTTTTTGGTTTTATGAAGATAAAGAAGAGGTTTATCGAAGGGTAAAAGCCCGTAAGGGATTTAGTTTAACATCGCGTATAAAATATTTATATTTAATCGGTTAGTCAAGCGAGTGTTTCGGTGTAATTTCATACCGATGGTTCGTCGACTTAAATTACGAAGAACAACTTCTTGTTCAATTTTTTTCTAAATTTGTCATCATATGAATTTTATTTAAAAGTAAATCTCAAAAATACTAGTTTTCAGTGACATTATGCCGCCGAAAGCTAGTGAGGTCTAGTTCAGCACAGTGTTTATCATGCAGGTTTCAGGGTAATTTGCATGTTCAGAGATCGCTGGCAAGGGTAGTAACGGAGGATAGTGATGTAGCCACGAACTCCGCACGCTGCATACACTCAATGTTGTGCGCAACCCAAGAAAAACACTACAAACCGATAACTTTTTCAGTTGATTAAAAAAGTTTGTATTTTTGAGCTATGAGGATTATTGACAAAAATATTGATAAAATCAAAGCTTTATGCAACAAACATAAGGTGGCCAGATTATTTGTATTTGGCTCAATCTTGACTGAAAATTTTAAAAAATCTAGTGACATCGACTTTTTAGTTGATTTTTCAGGAGTTGAACTTTACGATTATGCTGACAATTATTTTGATTTAAAAAAATCATTAGAAACCATATTAAATAGGCGTGTTGATTTACTTGAGGATAAAGCAGTTAAAAATCCTTATCTGAGACAATCTATCGACTCTTCAAAACAATTGATTTATGGATAATGAGATAAAAACCTGGCTTTACGATATATTACAATCAATAATTGAGATTGATAGTTATTACGAAAACAAGCCAAGGATTTTTGAGGAGTACGTATCTGATATCAAGACAAAAAGGGCGATTGAACGTAATTTAGAGATAATTGGAGAGGCTGCTAATAGGATAATCAAAAAAGACAAAAAATTCAAACTTGACAATGTTAAGCAAATTATTGGTACTCGCAACAGGATTATTCATGGATATGATAAGATATCGGATGATTTGATTTGGAGTATTGTGATAAATCATTTACCGAAATTGAAAGACGAAGTATCTGTATTATTGGATGAATAATGGGCAGCGCACAACAAAATAGGATTTAAGGACAGTCGAGCCAAAAAAAGAGGTACTAAATATGGCATACTTAACTGGTTCGTGGACTTAAATTACGAAGAACAACTTCATGTTCAATTTTTTTCTAAATATGCCATCATATGAATTTTATTTAAAAGTAAATCTCAAAAATACTAGTTTTCAGTGACATTATGCCGCCGAACGCTAGTGAGGTTAGGTCAACATGTGGTATAAGAAATTGACGGGATAGTAGGTAGGCATCATTATAAAGCGACAAACACCAAACAGGCATTTCAACAAAAAATCATGACAAAAGAAAAAAAATTGTAAAATTATTTGCGAAACCGAAAAGTTGCACATATATTTGCAACCAATTAGTTTCTTAAATTAAAATACAACTAAATGAGGCGAGACATTTTTCAAGCAATTGCAGACCCGACAAGACGGGGTATTATTGCCTTAATTGCATTACAGTCAATGACACCAAATGCCATTGCCGAGAACTTCAACACAACACGACAAGCAGTGTCAAAACATTTACGCATTCTCACGGAATGTGAACTTGTAAAACCAGAACATCAAGGCAGAGAAATTTACTACTCTCTTGAAATAGACAAAATGAAAGAAATAGACAAATGGTTAGACCAATACCGAAAGATTTGGGAAACCCGATTTAATCAACTTGATCAAGTATTATCAACAATTAAAATTAAAAAACAGAAAAAATGAAAAGTAATTTATTATTTAATTTTACTGTTGAAAAAGCAGCAAAAAGGGTATACATAACCAGAGAATTTGCTGCCGAACTTTCGCTGGTATGGGATGCTTTTACCAAACAAGAAAATCTTGACAAATGGACCGCTCCTTCGCCGTGGGTTTCAAAAACAAAATATATGAATTTTGAAGTTGGTGGAAAAAGATTTTATGCTATGGTAAGCCCTGAAGGACAAGAGCGTTGGTCAATACAGGAATACACGTCAATTACTCCAAACACCCATTTTAAAATGTATAATGCTTTTGCAGACAAAGATGAAAATCCCGAATTGCCAGGTTCTGAATGGGATTACAATTTCAGCCAACAAAACGGCATAACAAAGGTGAGGATTACTATTTTTAATGAATCTTTTGAGCGTATGGAAAACTTGCTTGAAGGCTTCCAACAAGGATTTACTGCAACTTTGAAAAACTTGGACAATCTATTGAACACTTTATCGCATAAATGATTTTCGTTTTAATAATACATGTCTAAACAAATAGGAATATAAACAATTTAAAAATCAAAATTATGGCACTTATTAATCCTCACATTAACTTCAACGGGGGTGCCAAGAACCAAAAACAAAAGTCACGAGATCCTCTAACCCAAAATTCCTAATTGCTCCATAAATGCTATCCATAAATTTTCATCCGGGGGAGGAGCAATAATCGTCATCTGTTCATCACGCACCGGATGCTGAAATGTAATTTTGCGTGAATGCAAACTAATACCGCCATCTTTGTTACTTCGGGGAAACCCGTACTTTAAATCGCCTCGGATGGGACACCCAATGGTTGACAATTGACTTCGAATTTGATGATGACGGCCTGTTTCCAGACGAATTTCAAGCAAGTGGTATACATCCGATGAAGCAACCAACTTGTAATGTAAAATAGCTTGTTTTGATTCGGGTACTTCGTTTATGTAGCAGAATGACTTGTTTGACCTGGTGTTACGAACCAGATAATGAATAAGAGTGTCTTCCTGCTTTGGGGGTTTAACCTTTACAATTGCCCAGTAAATTTTTTCAACCTTTTTTTCCTTGAACATTTCATTTAACCGGATAAGGGCTTTGGAAGTTCTGGCAAAAAGCACTACGCCGCTTACAGGCCGATCAATACGATGAACAACACCCAGAAAGACTTCGCCTGGTTTTTGATATTTTGTTTTAATGTATTCTTTTGTTAGGACATCAAGGGGTTTGTCTCCGGTTTTGTCGATTTGCACTATTTCGGCAACGCTTTTATTAACTGCAATAATATGGTTGTCTTCGTAAAGAACTTGCATTTTAATGGTTTCTGTTTATTTGTTATTAGTTAGAACTCTTGTGCTATTCCTAACTTTCCCATTCCTGACTTGCCATTTCTAACTTCTAATTTCTAACTTCTAACTTCTCTTTAATATTGTTCTTTCTCATTTGGAAAATCCTTCGACTTAACATCTTTAATGTAGTTTTCTACCGATCCTTTAATTTGATCATATAAATTGTTGTAACGGCGAAGGA
Organism: Bacteroidales bacterium; assembly: GCA_025350365.1. Lineage (GTDB taxonomy): Bacteria > Bacteroidota > Bacteroidia > Bacteroidales > JAAUTT01 > JAAUTT01. The sequence continues at coordinate 6,276 of JANXXY010000281.1, forward strand.
ACCGAGGTGAAAATTCCTGAGTGATACCAAGCATATCGTGCAAAACAAGTACCTGACCATCAACTCCTGAACCTGCGCCAATTCCAATGATGGGAATTTTAACCTCTTTTGCTACTTGTGCCCCAAGTTTTGCAGGTATCTTTTCGAGCACAATGCCAAAACATCCAATTTCTTCCAGCAAATGGGCATCCTCAACTAACTTTTGAGCTTCTGCTTCGTCTCTTGCCCTAACAACATAGGTTCCAAATTTATGAATCGATTGAGGAGTGAGTCCCAAATGTCCCATAACCGGGATACCAGCGCTCAGTATTCGTGTTATTGATTCCTTAATTTCACCGCCTCCTTCGAGTTTTACAGCTCCGGCTCCGGTTTCTTTCATAACACGAATAGCCGAATTTAGTGCTTCGAGCGAGTTTCCCTGGTAAGTTCCAAAAGGCAAATCCACAACCACCAAAGCGCGATTTACACCTCTTACCACCGATTGTGCGTGGTATATCATTTGGTTGAGTGTAATGGGAAGCGTTGTTTCGTTTCCCGCCATGACGTTCGAAGCAGAATCTCCAACAAGAATGATATCTATTCCTGCATTATCAAGAATCTGTGCGATGGAAAAATCATAACCTGTTAACATAGAGATTTTTTCACCCTTCATTTTCATTTCTGCTAATGTATGGGTAGTAACCCTCTTAACATTCTGATTTACTGACATTGTGTATCAATTTGAAGATTAAATAAAATATAACTCCCATCTTTTCGACGATGAAAAAATAGGATGCAAAAGTAACCAAATTATTTTGTTGAGTACTTAAAGTGCCCTAAACTATTTCCCAATCCGTCTGACACAATGTCACCCGTAATTCTTTATCATAAAATAACAATGTCATGGCATAGTGTCAATATTTCATTGGATTGACAGGTTTTTTGAACTGGCACAATCATTGATTATGAAAATAGAAAAGTGAAACAAAAAAATAATACGTAATATAAATAACTATCACATGGGCAAAATTATAGGAATCGATTTAGGAACAACCAACTCTTGCGTTGCTGTTATGGAAGGTAACGAGCCGGTTGTTATTGCAAACAATGAAGGAAAACGGACAACACCATCAGTCGTAGCATTTTTGGATAACGGCGAACGTAAAGTAGGTGATCCGGCTAAAAGACAAGCAATCACTAATCCAAAACATACTATATACTCTATTAAACGTTTCATGGGCGAAACTTTTGATAAAGTAACAATGGAAATAAGGCGCGTACCGTATGTGGTTGTCAAAGGAGAAAACAACACTCCCCGCGTGCAGATTGACGATCGCAAATATTCCCCACAGGAAATATCGGCCATGGTACTTCAAAAAATGAAAAAAACAGCCGAAGATTATCTTGGACAAGAAGTTACAGATGCTGTTATTACAGTTCCTGCCTATTTTAGCGATTCTCAGCGTCAGGCAACTAAGGAAGCCGGTGAAATTGCAGGTTTAAATGTACGTCGTATCATTAACGAACCTACTGCAGCGGCTTTGGCTTATGGGCTCGATAAAAAACATAAGGACATGAAAATCGCCGTGTATGACCTTGGTGGTGGTACATTCGATATTTCAATTCTTGAACTTGGCGATGGTGTGTTTGAAGTAAAATCAACCAATGGTGACACCCATCTCGGTGGTGACGATTTTGACCAGGTAATTATTGACTGGTTAGCCGAAGATTTCAAAAAGGATGAAGGCATTGATTTACGTTTCGACGCTATGGCTTTGCAAAGATTGAAAGAAGCTGCCGAAAAAGCAAAAATTGAGCTTTCCAGCACTACAAATACTGAAATTAACCTGCCTTATATTATGCCGGTTAATGGTATTCCAAAGCACCTTGTAAAGACTTTAACCCGTGCACAATTCGAAAAACTGGCCGATACTCTTATTCAAAGAACTGTTGAACCTTGCAAGTTGGCTATGCGTGACGCAGGTCTTCAGAATTCGGACATCGACGAAGTAATTTTAGTGGGTGGTTCAACCCGTATGCCGGCAATTCAGCAGATTGTTGAAAAATTCTTTGGCAAGGCACCATCCAAAGGTGTTAACCCCGATGAAGTTGTTGCAGTTGGCGCTTCCATTCAAGGTGGCGTATTAACCGGCGAGGTAAAGGATGTGTTATTGCTTGATGTTACTCCGCTTTCCTTGGGTATTGAAACTCTGGGTGGTGTTATGACCAAATTGATTGACGCCAATACCACTATTCCTACCAAGAAGACTGAAACATTTACCACCGCAGCTGACAACCAGCCATCCGTTGAAATTCATATCAATCAGGGTGAACGTCCTATGGCTAAAGATAATAAAACAATTGGTCGCTTCCATCTCGATGGTCTTCCACCATCTCAACGCGGTATACCGCAAATCGAAGTTGTTTTCGACATTGACGCAAATGGTATTTTGCACGTGTCAGCAAAAGATAAGGGAACAGGTAAATCGCAAAGTATTCGTATCGAAGCTTCATCAGGTTTAACTGATGCCGAAATAGATAAAATGAAGAAAGAGGCAGCAGAAAATGCCGAATCAGACCGTATTGCAAAGGATCGTATCGACAAACTGAATCATGCAGATAGTTTGATTTTTCAGACTGAAAAACAGATACACGAATTTGGTGATAAACTTCCTGCCGACAAAAAAGGTCCCATTGAGGAAGCATTAAACAAATTGAAAGAAGCTCATAAAAATCAGGATATGGATAATATCGATAAATATACCACCGAATTGAATGATGTCTTCCATAAGGCTTCGGAAGAGATGTACAAGTCTACTCAGGAACAGGGTGCTCCCGGATCGGATAATGCTTCTGCTCAGGGTGGAAGTACAGCCGGAGCTGGTAATGCAAAAAAAGATGAAGAAGTTACCGATGTTGACTTCGAAGAAGTAAAATAATTCTTTTTGACATATTTTAGAGGAGTCCGATCATTCATATGGCCGGACTCTTTTTTTGTATTAAATTTGTAAGAACAATAATCATAAATTACTCTATGCGACATTTTCTTACCATCATTTGTGTTTTTTTATCATGTAGTGGGAATGCACAATTTTTAGCGGCGAATGGAGATACCATTTTTAATAAGACAGACAAACAAGGAAAAAAACAGGGTTATTGGAAAGTAAAATACGACGATGGAGTGATTAAATACACGGCCTTTTTTAATGATGATAAACCAATCGGATTGATGAGACGATATTTCGAAGATAACTCTCTGAAAGCCGAGATGTATTTCAATAATGATGGGATCAGATCAAAGGCAAAAATTTTTTATCAGGCCGGACCATTGGCTGCCGAAGGGAACTACATAAATTCACTAAAGGACAGTACCTGGAATTATTACAGCTATTATACAAAAACGTTGTCCAATCGGGAAACTTACCTGAACGGCAAAAAACACGGGCGTTCTACCAGTTATTTCTCCACTGGTAAAATATCAGAGGAATTGGATTGGAAAAACGGAGTTCGGGAAGGAATTTGGAAGCTGTATTTTGAAAATGGGGCATTGAAATTGGCCACTGCGTTTGTAAATGGCAAACGAACAGGTGAGTTTGTATTAAATTATCCTGACAATCGTCCGGAATGGAATGGCTATTATATTAATGATAAGCGCGAAGGTAAATGGAGTCACTTCGACGTTAATCAAAAAGATACCACCGTTATCGAATATAAAAATGGTATAGCCATTAATGCTGCTGAATTGGAAGCAAAAGAACAGAAATTACTCAAAGAGATTGAAAAAGCAAAGGGCAAAATTCCGGAACCTGATGAAACTAATTTTATGCCGGAAAAGAAAGAATCGAAGTAAAGAAGTTAAGACGTAATTAAAAATTGGTTTGAAAAAAAAATATCTTTCACTATATCCTCTGATAACTAGCATTATACTGCTTTTTACACTTTCATTGGTAGAAGCTCAGGAAAAGTTAGCCCCTGACATATACCTAATTCGTTTTACCGATAAGTTTCAAAACCGGTTTAAAACTGCACAAGCTGAAAATTTTCTATCATTACGGGCTATACAGCGCAGAGTAAAACAAAACATTCCACTTGTTTCAAACGATTTGCCCGTAAGTACGGTTTATGTCGACAGTTTAAAACATATGGGTTTTAATGTATTGCATGAATCGAAATGGTTGAATGCGGTAAGCGTTAATGTTGTTGATATACAGCAATTTAATAAATTAAAAGATACTAAATTTGTTTTACCATATACGTTAAAAAGTGTTTTAAAATCTAACGATTCACCTGGAATTAAGTTTGATTCGGAAACTACACCTGTAAAGTTTAATTCTAAAACGTATTACGGTCCATCCTATAATCAAATGGCCATTCATCACGGCGACTACTTGCATAGCCGCGGGTTTCGGGGGCAAGGAATGTTAATTGCTGTAATTGATGCCGGATTTAACAATGCTCTAAATATGAGCAGCCTGGACAGTTTATGGCACGAAAAGAGAGTGAAACTGGTTCGCGATCTGATTCTACCGGATGGGAATGTGTTTATTCAGCATGAGCATGGCTCAGAGGTACTTTCAGTTTTAGCCGGGTTAAGTCCGGGTCATTTGATGGGTTCTGCACCTAAAGCTGATTATGTGCTTTTTCGCACCGAAGATGCCACAGAGGAGAAGGACGGCAATGGCAATACTCGTGAACGTGAATATCCGGTGGAAGAGTTTAATTGGGCTGTGGCGGCTGAATTGGCCGATAGTATTGGCGTTGATGTGATAAGCACATCTTTGGGCTATTCATTATTTAATGATCCCAGGCTAAGTCACTCTTATAAAGATATGGATGGGCGAACAACCATAATTTCACAAGCTGCAGTGATCGCATCCTCCAAAGGTATGATTATTGTAGTGAGTGCCGGAAACGAAGGAAGTAATTCCTGGAAATATATTACAGCGCCTGCAGATGCCGATAGTATTTTAACTGTTGGCGCCATCGATGCCAATAATATGATAGCCTCTTTTAGTTCAAGGGGTCCGACATTCGACCATCGGATTAAACCTGATGTTGTTGCAATAGGAAAAAACACTTCTTTGCAACAACCTGACAATGAATTTGTGCAAGGCAACGGAACATCTTTTTCTGCACCGGTCATTGCCGGTTTAACTGCTTGTTTGTGGCAATCGTGCCCTGATAAAACTAATATGGAAATTATCAGGGCTGTAAAGCAATATGCTTCGCAATATTTTAATCCTGATACTATTAAGGGATATGGGGTGCCTGATTTTCGTCAATCGTTCTATGCACTTAATCCCGACTTGTTTGAATATAAGGACAAGTTAATCTGTTCACCTAATCCATTCACCAATACCATTGAACTGCAATTTGAGAAGATTCCTGAAGGGAAAGTCCGGCTTTCGGTATTTGACATTTATGGACGAAAAGTTATTGATAAACAAATATATGTTAATTCCGAGATTCCTAATATAATTTCAACGAACGATTTGTTTTATCTGGCAAAAGGATTTTATGTGATACAATTACTTTCCGATTCGAAGAAGTTAAAAACCACGATAATTAAAATCTAATAATGAGCGCAACACCGCAATCAATATCGTTGTTTGAGCTGAATAATCAGGTAAAATCAGGGATACGCGAATTATTTCCCGGGAATTACTGGATTGTTGGCGAGATAAGTGAAATGAATACCAATCAGAGTGGGCATTGTTATATGGAACTGATTGAGAAAAAGGCGGATTCTGAACAAATTCTCGCTCGCGCAAAAGCTACCATCTGGGCTTTTACATTCCGGATGTTAAGGCCATATTTTGAATCGGTTACCGGTCAGCGACTTTCTACCGGAATTAAAATTTTGGTGCAGGTAAGTATTGAATTTCATGAGGCGTACGGGTATAGCCTTAATATTAAAGATATTGAGCCAAACTTCACACTCGGAGATTTAACCCGTAAACGGCAGGAAATAATCAAACAATTGCAGGATGAAGGTGTCTTTCATCTGAATAAGGAATTGGAATTAGCTATGGTTCCGCAGCGTATAGCCGTAATTTCTTCGGAAACAGCTGCGGGATATGGCGATTTTATTGATCAGCTTACTCAAAATCGAAAGGGCTATTTCTTTCACATTAAACTTTTTAATGCTTTTATGCAAGGCAATGAAGCTGAACAATCCATCATTGAAGCCCTGGAACGAATTTTTCAATCAGCCGACTCATTTGATTTGGTCGTAATTATTCGTGGTGGTGGCTCTCAGATTGATTTGAACTGTTTTAACTCCTATTGGCTTTGTTATCACATTACCCAATTTCCATTGCCTGTTATAACCGGCATTGGACATGAACGTGATGAAACTATTGCCGATTT
>JANXXY010000294.1 GCA_025350365.1 Bacteroidales bacterium
ACACATTTATAATAAATTAACCATAAATAACTGATTGTCATTTCGAACGAAGTGAGAAACCTCAAAGTCAAATTGTTTCTCGGTTACTACTGATTTTAAATTCTAAAAGGGGAATTTTGTCGTATACCCCAGGGAATCCTAAATTCTGAACAACCTGATAGCTAATTAAAGACCTGTTATCTTTTTAATTTCATTCAGTTTATTAAGAGCTTCTATGGGAGTGAGATTGTTTATGTCGAGATGTTTTATTTCGTCTCTGATGCGTTTTAAAACCGGATCCTCGAGTTGAAAAAAACTTAGCTGGTAACCTTCACGCTTTTTACCTATTTCGGGTGATGGACGCGCCGGCATCTCAGTACGTTGCGAAGCCTCCATCTCCTTCAGTATTTCTTCTGCTCTGTGCACCACACTCCTGGGCATTCCGGCCATCCTTGCCACATGAATACCAAAACTATGCTCACTCCCACCCCGCACCAGCTTACGAAGAAAAATCACTCTTTTGTCGAGTTCTTTGATGGATACATTATAATTTTTTATTCTGCCAAACGTCTTTTCCATTTCATTTAACTCATGATAATGGGTAGCGAAAAGTGTTTTGGCTTTGGCATTCGATTGCTCATGAATATGTTCCACCATAGCCCATGCAATGGATATACCATCGTAGGTACTGGTGCCGCGGCCAATCTCATCAAGCAGTATAAGCGATCGTGAGGAAAGGTTGTTTAGGATACTGGCCGTTTCGAGCATTTCAACCATAAACGTTGATTCTCCAAGCGAAATATTATCGGACGCCCCTACCCTGGTAAAAATTTTATCCACAATGCCTATTTCAGCGCCACCAGCAGGTACAAAACTTCCGATTTGCGCCATAAGCACGATCAATGCAGTTTGTCGAAGCAAAGCCGACTTACCGGACATATTTGGCCCGGTAATGATGATGATCTGCTGGTTCTCACTATCAAGATACACATCGTTTGCGATGTATGGCTGATCGATGGGTAATTGATTTTCGATTACCGGATGACGACCTTGTTTGATATCGATCACATCAGTATCATTAATAAGAGGTCGAACATACTTGTGAATCCTCGCCGATTGGGCAAATGACTGAAGACAATCAAGCCGGGCAATCAACATCGCGTTAAGCTGAATCGCCTGAATATAATCGGCAATTCCAATTACAAGTTCATTAAATAAACGAATTTCCAGTTCTAAAATCTTCTCTTCAGCGCCAAGAATTTTACTCTCGTATTCCTTTAATTCCTCGGTGATATAGCGCTCTGCATTTACAAGTGTTTGTTTACGTATCCAGTCGGCAGGTACTTTATCCTTATGGGTGTTTCGAACTTCGATATAATATCCGAAAACATTGTTAAAATGAACCTTCAAAGAAGTTATTCCGGTACGTTCACTCTCGCGGATCTGGACCTGATTCAAATAATCCTTTCCAGAGAACTGAATGTGCCGTAATTCGTCCAAATCGGTATTAACTCCGGTTGCAATCACACCGCCCTTTTGCACCTGAGATGGAGCATCATCATTGATCTCCTTCTCAATTCTGTCTTTAATGGAATGGCAAGGATTTAACTGATCGGCAATCCTTTTCATAGTAGGTTCATTGGAGTCAAGACATTGTTGTTGAATTGGAGCAATAGCCTGCAAGGCATGTTTCAATTGGATCACCTCACGTGGATTGATTCGATTCATGGCAACTTTCGAGATAATCCGCTCTAAATCGCCTACCTGCCGAATATTGGTTACTACCTGTTCATGAACCTCCGGATTCCGGTAGAAATAATCTACTACATTCAACCGTTCATTGATGGGTTGAATTTCCTTCAACGGCATTACAATCCACCTTTTTAAAAGACGCGCCCCCATGGGTGAAACCGTTTTGTCGATAACATCCACCAGCGTTTTAGCCCCTTCGTGCATCGATCCGAGAAGTTCCAGATTACGAATGGTAAAGCGGTCAAGCCAGACATATCTTTCCTCCTCAATACGCGATAACCTTGTAATGTGCTTAATGTGATCGTGTTGAGTAATATCGAGGTATTGAAGAATAGCACCGGAGGCGATGACCCCATTTTGAAGTGCATCAACGCCAAACCCTTTTAAAGTGGGTGTTTCAAATTGTTTGGACAGTCGTTCTGACGCTGATTCTTCGGTAAAAGCCCAATCGTCGAGGAGAGAAAGGTAAAACCGTGTTCCGAACTGTTCTTTAAATTGCGATTGCTTACTTCGTTCCACCAAAATTTCTTTGGGAGAAAAACCATTCAGCAATTTATCGATGTATTCAAAATTTCCTTCAGCAGTAAGAAATTCGCCGGTAGAAATGTCTAAGAATGCCACACCCGCCTGAGATTTGTTAATATGAACACATGCCAAAAAGTTGTTCTCCTTTTTTTCAAGTACATTCTCATTAAGTGTTACTCCGGGGGTTACCAACTCGGTGATACCCCGTTTAACAATTGTTTTAGTAAGCTTAGGGTCTTCGAGTTGTTCGCAAATTGCCACACGTTGCCCGGCCCTCACAAGTTTTGGGAGATATGTATCAAGCGCGTGGTATGGAAAACCGGCCAGCTCTATAAACCGGGCAGCTCCATTGGCTCTGCGGGTAAGCGTAATTCCCAGTATTTCGGAGGTTCGGATAGCGTCACTACCAAAGGTCTCATAAAAATCGCCCACACGAAACAATAAAATGGCATCCGGATGCTTACGTTTTATCCCATAATACTGCTTCATCAGGGGTGTTTCAACATATTTCGAACTGCCGTCTGAAACCTCTGTCATGTGATTGAATTCTTTTTTAAATCATCCAAAAATAACGGATTGGCACGGATGAAAAAATTTAAGTTATCAACCGTGTATTAACATAAAAAGTAAGAAAAGGCCAAAAACATATAGAGTTATGACAATTTTTTACAATGTATCCCTGCTTCTTATATTTTCTTTTTGTTAATTTACATCAGAAACATTCAAGAGATTTTAAAATAAGATACAACTAAACCTCCGTTTGGCAGCCATTCAGGAGGTTTTTTTATGCTTTAAAACGCCAGATAAAATTCGCCTGTCAGGTTTTTATAGTCGTTAGAATACTGGCGTTGTTCATTATAAATAATTAATTCAGTTTCCACCAATTTCATTCTAAATCTGCTAAATTCCATCAATACCCGATGCGGTTTCTTCTCTTTAGCAGAACGAACCATCGTTTTTCGTACACAATAAAGTTGATACAGCGCTGCGTCAACAATAAATAATGGCGAGTCGACGTAAGGCAAAATAACCGCAAATCGGCCGTCCTTACTTAACAAAACATTAACTGCCGAGAGCAATTCGTCGGGTAATAGCTGATCGTTATGGCGGGCAAGCGTTCTTTCTTTCTGAGGAGCTTTTAGTGAATTGCTGAAAAAAGGAGGATTTGAAACTATCAGTTCGAAGCTTATATTGCGTTTCCTTGAATATTCCTGTACGGACGTATTGATTGCAGTAATTCGTTCTTTCCATGGGCTGGCATTTATGTTTTCCTGTGCCTGCAAACATGAGCCGGGCTCAATTTCCAAAGTATATATTTCAGAAGTCGTTCGTTGGGCAAGCATCAATGCAATTAAACCAGTACCGGCGCCAATGTCCAAAATTTTATTTTCATTATGGGCATTTACCCAAGCTCCTAGAAGCACACCATCGGTTCCAACCTTCATGGCACAGTGATCCTGAAAAACAGTAAACTGCTTAAACTCAAAATAGATATTTGCCACGAATCTAAAATTTCTCAAATATACCCAATCCAAATAAAGCGAAGTCGTATTTCACCGGATCAGATATGTCAAGGCTACGCAGCACTGAAGTAACCTCGTCTACAGCCTTCCAATCATTTTGCTTTCGCTGAAGAATTCCAAGTTTTCGAGCTACATTTCCGGTATGAAGGTCGAGCGGGAGATACAGTGCCGAGGCCGGAATCTGCTGCCACAGGCCAAAATCGACACCACGCTTATCACATCTTACCAACCAGCGCAAAAACATATTCAATCGTTTTGCCGACGACCCTTTGCTAACATCAGAAACATGCTTCCCTGTATGAG
>JANXXY010000328.1 GCA_025350365.1 Bacteroidales bacterium
TCACATGTCTGGTTTTAAGGCCTTTAAATGTTATGGAATGAGATACTATTTCCACATTAATGATTTCGCCGTTTTTTTTCAGATGACACCATTCACCGGCCTGATTATAAGAGTTTCGTGTCAGTTCTATATCCTTCAGTAAGTCATCAATATCTTTCTTAGGGCGAATATCCGATATAGTCATCGAAAGAAATTCTTCTCTTGTATAACCGTAATGATGAATAGCGGCATTATTTATATCGAGAAAAGCCAGTGTTTCCAAATGGTAAATCCACATGGGCTGCGGATTGTTAAAAAACAGATAACGATATTTTTCTTCATTTTCCCGTAATGCTTCTTCAGCCTGCCTGTGATCTGTAACATCCATCACCGTTCCAAGCATGCGCAAGGGCTTTCCATCGATAGTCTTTTCAACAACAGCTGCGTGGCCACTTGTCCAAATCCAACGCCTGTTTTTAGTTTGCTGACGCCATTCGGTTTTAAATACGTCCTTTTTTCCATTGGCACATTCCCGAAAGGCTTTTAGTACCTTTCTCAAATCGATAGGATGCAGACATTCGGTAAATCTTAATTTTGCAAATTCGTCTATACTATACCCAAGTCTTCCAGCCCATTCGGGAGATGTTATAAATTTTAAATTAACAATGTCTACTTCAAAAATGGCCTGATTCGAAACCGTTAGCGCCATTCTTAGTTTTGCCTCGCTTTCGCGAAGTTCTTTGGTGCGCTCCTTGACCTTCGATTCCATTAGCTCGTAAAACTGTCCATTTCTTAATTCAATAGCCAATAAGTCTGACATAGATTCCATCGAATCAATTACGGATGAAATGTTGTTGGTATCAAAAATATCAATCATCATAATAACCGCTATGCGTTTGGATGCATATTCGAGAGGGACAATAATCGAAGTATTACCGCCAAAAGTTAAAAGTAGACGTTCCATTTCGCCTGCGTTGTCGCAATGATTTATGATGGTGGGAGCATGAAGGTTATGGCTTAAAGCGGCTATTCGTTGAACGTATTTCAAATCAACACTATTGCGTTTTCGATCAGGACAAATACCCAGAAGAAGGTTATCTTCAAAATCGTGCATTTCGGTATGCCGCATAAAAAGCACCATTTTGGCTCCCACTAATTCGCGTAACCGTGTTGTAATGTATTTACCTAATTCACCTGGTTTTTCAGCTAAACTGAGAATATTTTTCAGCAAATCGAAAATCATGTAATTAGTTGCAGCATCTACTTTCATGTTTACAAAAGTTTTAAGCCTTCCGCAATAGCACTTTTCAAATGTACTAAATCAATATCGATAATTTCGACCGGTAGAGAAAAATATTGACTGATGGCTTCAAGCGTATCTATTGGTATAGGAGAAATTCCAGTATTTAAGTAGATGAATTTTGTATGCATTTCGGTCATAAATTCAGACGCCAGCACAGAATCGGAAAAGCCAAGCAATTCTTTAAAGATGTGTTCCCATTTCATCGTCCATTCGGGAAGTAAAAAAAATGCTCCTTCTGCTCTTAGTTTTTGGTAAGTTTTCCTTCCCAGAAAAATTTCACAACAGTTTAAACCTTTTACACGGTGGATGTAACCCTTATTTTGTTGTTCCGTCATTTGGGAATGACAGGAGCCATAACACAACATACTTCCGGGCGTAATTAGCTTTTCCAACACTTTGTCCAATTGTTGCGGAACCATATGTAAATCGGATGTTACAAAGGTAAAACTCCCTGTTAATTGGCCACTCTCAATAAGGCTCTTTATTTCCTTTTTGAAAATGCTACATGCAATTATTGAAATTGCGGCTTGGTTACTCATAATTAATATGTTGAAAAATGTTGAAATAGGAAATAAGTTGAAATATTTCCCTTTATTTCATTTTATTTCTTTTCCGTTTATTTCATCTATTTCTATTTATTCCCATTTATTTCCATCTATTCATATTTCCGAATTGTTTCTGTAATTATGTTCAGATTTTTAAGTGGGGTATCGTAAGGAATGTCTGCATTTGAAGTGGTCATTATATATTTGCTGTCGTTTTTACGATTTTCCAATAGTTTTAATACCCAGCCTTCGATGGTTTTGGGGTTTGCTTTTAGTAAAAGTGGTCCATTAATATTGCCCATGATGGCGATATTGTTTCCAATGATCATTCTGGCTTCGTCGAAACTATCGCGTGGGTCCAGCACAAAACTAACCACATTTGGTAAATTGTGAAAAAATTCAAGGAATGGCAATAGTCTTTCCCCTCCATGATGAAAAACAATTGGACCATTAATTTTTGCATATTGGCTTCTCAGTTCCGGAATTAGTACATTTTTGGCAATTTGTTGTGTAATAATGGTAGAGTTTGAAAAACTTGCAGGAGTAAAGATAAACGAAGCGCCAATGGAAAGTAAAGTGTTGGAAAACTTCACAAAAAAAGATGATGTTAACTCCAACATTTGCCGGGTTTCCTCAGGATGAAACAATAGTGTGTCAATCCAGTTTTCAATTCCCATAATCAAGGCAGGCAGATCAGTGGGAGAACTTACAATAGCGGCTATTGGAATCTGGTTTTTATATTGTTCCACCAGTAGTTTGGTGCTTTCGAGCAAATACACCAGACGTGGGTGGTTTTCTAATTCGGGAACTGACAGATTGTCAATATCGGCTAAGCTTACAATTGCAGGAATTTTTAAGTTAGGAGGATTCTTTTCAAAATATACAGCCTTGCTGCCAAATGCTTCGGCTTCCATTACCAAGGCAAAAGGAGTAAACAAAATATCGGGCTCAAGTTTATCCACAACGGCAATTTGTCCTTTAAGGTACTTTTGAGGATTGGCATAGTATTCGTTGAGATGGCATGAAATTAATCTGGCGCCATATAACGTTGCTAAAGGTGCATAGGGAACCCGGTCAGTTGGTTTGCCTTGCAAACAGTGGAATACTCTCTCAATTGGCAACACGTTAGATGGTTTTTATTGTTTTTAATAATTTCGAGAAAAGTTGTGGCGCTTGAGTGGCACTTGTACAAGTGCCGTCGCCACCAACTTCATGAACAAGTTCAGGCCGGACTTTAAAAATGGCACCTCCAACTGCCAGTTTTATTTTGTGCTGTAAATTACGACTATCAATTTCCTGCCTTACTTTTTTAATGTTCAACGCGGTAGTGTACATCATCGCCGAAACACCAATAAGCGGAGCCTGCAATTCAATGGCTTTATCCACTATGTCATGTGCAGTAACATCGTTGCCCATATCAATCACTTCCCATCCGGAAGCTTGCAGAAATGTGCTCACCATTTTGCGACCCAGCGAATGGAAATCATCTTCAATATTTGCCAACACAACAGGAGTGTGCCTATCGGCTGCAATCACCTGCCACTCTTTGGTTTCAACCGCATAAAGTAGTAAGTCTTCTGTAATTTTTGCAGCTACATAACCTTGGGCTAAGGAAAGTTTTTCCGCCGACCACATTTCACCAATTTCAATAAGCACTGGTTCAAGTACCTGATTAATAGCATTTAAATATCCAACCTTTTCAGCAATGTTCCTAATAAAATCAACAGCCTCGGCTCTGCGAGCTTCAATAATTTTGTTGATTAGGATGATACGGTTTTGTGTAATTTCGATGTAATTCATTATCAAAAATCATAAAAATTAATTCATTTAAATAAGAGATGAATATCAACCTTTGTGAAATTGTAATTTCTAATAAATTGCGTAGTGAATTTTTAAATAGCCTAGTAAAAATACAAGTTTTGATGGAAATTAATCATGACAAGAGTCTTTTAAATTTAGATTTTTTTAACTTTAAGAATTTGATCCGATAAATTATAAAAAACATGAATAGTATTTTAGTTGTGGAAGATAATGATTTGAACTATTTTTTGATAAAAGAGATATTGCGTGATTATGATATTACTTTAGCTCGGGCATCAAATGGCAAAGAGTTTTTTTCAATTATTTCAATGTCGAAAAATTTCGATTTAGTATTGATGGATTTAATGCTTCCGGATACCGATGGAATATTACTTACCAAATATCTAATTGACAATAAGATACTTATCCCAATAGTATTTATTAGTGCGTATAGCGAGCGTTGCGAAGAAATATTTGAATTGGGCGTCGAATATTTCCTGCAAAAACCAATTATGACCGAATTATTTTTGAGTGTTATCAGCAAATATTTTAGTTTAACATCCAGATAAGTTGCTTCTTAATTTTCACATTACTTTATGGATTCCCCTAAAAGTACAGGCAAACGATACAAACACGAAATGAGCTACATGTTAACGGTTTGCTTCTGTTGCCTGTTATTGAACGTAACGCAGTTATAGAGGCTATCAAAACCAAAATAAATTTATAACGTTGTAAAAAACATTAATATTATGGCACGTATCGCAGGAATACAAATTGAAAAGGATGTGAAAGGCCGCCCGGCTTATGCTCGTATCAACCTTAAAAAATATCCCGAAGCTTTGGAACTGTTAACCAATATTGGAGCCATTGAAGAAGATGAATTTGAACGCGAATGGAAAAGAGGTTTAACCCCTGAACAATTTAAAGAAGAAATGCACCGCCGTATCAATAATTGGGAAAAGCGATGATTGATGTAATCATTTCGTCCGAGGTGGCCGATTATCTTGACGAATTGGCGTACAAACTTTATCTCAAAGGCTATTTTGGGTTTATTGAAACAGCTATAGAATATGTAGATAAACTTACCGATGATGTACACCAAAAATATACATATCAAGCAAAAAAAACTTGCACCACCACGATTCAGAAGATATGGTTATCATTACATTACTTATAAGCCTAATCGTCGCACAACCTAGTATATTTTTTTCAATTTTCGAGATGATCGTTATTTAATTAGTTACATCACAAACAACCATGTTTCAGCCCAACACATAAGAGGCTTAAAATAACATTCTTTTATATGATTCTCCGATGTTTTACCTAAAAAGTTTTACCCTTACTTTTTATTATAAAGCACTCAATGAGTTATGAGATTCCGAACGAAGAGAGAAATCTAGCGAAGCGCGAAAACCCACTGGCGGAGAAAGGAAAAACATTAAAGTGAGCAGAAATTTAAATTAGGCATAACACCGGATATTCATATAAAATTATATTAAATACTAAAAGGGGAATTTTGTCGTACACCCATTTAGTAACAATTCAGTACATCCATTTTCTTTTTCGTACAAAAGTATGATACCTGATCATTATTTTGTACGAGGTAAAAATCATCCTTTTTACATTTAAAAATCATCCTTTAGTATTACACCATAACGGTTTGGTTAGGAGTATCTTTATGATATAAAACACTACTCCAAAAGTACTAAATATGGATCCTTCACTGAATAAATTCCGGGATAAATTTTACGAAGAAGCTAATCAGCTTTTAGACAAAGTGGAAAAGGATTTGTTGGATTTAGAGAAGATGCCCAACGAAAACGAGCTCATCGAATCGGCCTTTCGTGCCATGCATACTATTAAAGGAGTAAGCGGCATGTTTGGTTTTGATTTTGTATGTGAGTTCACGCATTGCATGGAAAGCGTTTTTCAGCTCATTAAGGATAAGGAAATAGCTTTTAACAAAGAGATTTTTGATCTTACTTTTGCATCTCTTGATCATATTCGAAAACTTATTGCAGACGAACACTTGTCTGATAAACATAATCAGGAAGCGCACAGTAAATTAATTCAAGAGATTACTGTCATATTAGAGCAAACAAAAACAGGAATTGTAACATCATCCTCTGCCGAATATGAAATTATAGAACCCACAAATGCTCTGCAAATTAACACATGGCATATTCTGCTCCGCACGGACGAGAAGCTATATTTTAGAGGGATAAGTCTGGTAGGGATTTTTGATGAATTATCGCAAATTGGCAATTATCAAATAGCACGCCTGGGATATTTAAGCGACAATCTTACTGATGCCTGGAGTATTATGTTGTCGTCCAACGCAAGTAAAACCGAAATTTCAGATATATTCCTTTTTATTGAAGATAATATTTCTATCACGCAAATATCGAATAAGAATATTTTAGATGATGCATTAAAAAACAGCAATGAAACGGTGATAAGTGAAAATGCATCCGAACAATCGATAATTGATTACATCGAAAAAGGAGGAAAAGCTAGTGATCTAAACAAAGAAGGTGAACTTAAACTGCGGTTGTTTAATAAAAAATCTGATTCTGTTGTAACGTCCGCCAAACAATCAATAAAACGAATTTCTGTTGATTCAGTAAAACTCGACAACCTGATGTTTTTAGTGAGCGAACTCATTACGGTAGATTCGCAACTACTTCTGGCAACGCATGGCGAACAATTCGCCTCCATAAAACCATTAGTGGAAAGAGTTGATGCACTTTCCAAGCTATTTCGCAACAACGCCTTCGAAATACGTCTGGTTCCTCTTAGTGATACTGTTTTGCGATTTCAACGCTTAATACGCGATTTGTCGCGACAGCTGGGTAAAAAGATTGAGCTTGTAACACAGGGCACCGATACAGAACTCGATAAAAACACTATCGACCAGTTGAACGAACCTCTCATGCACATTATACGCAACTGCATCGACCATGGTATTGAAGAACCGGAAAACCGTGTAAAAGCAGGCAAACCCGAAACCGGAATCATTAAAATTTCAGCCAATCAATCGGGCAACTATGTAATTATTGTTGTTGAGGACGATGGTTCGGGAATTGATACCGAAAAAGTCCGTTTAAAAGCAGTAGAAAAAGGTCTGATTAAAGCAACTGATACGCCATCGTGTGAGGAGATTTTTGACTTCATTTTTCTTCCGGGATTTTCAACAGCCGAAAACCTTTCCGAAGTGTCGGGCAGGGGAGTAGGCATGGATGTGGTGCGCAAAAAGATAATCGATCTTCGTGGCGACATTATGATAAATTCACACGAAGGTGTGGGTACTTCATTTACCTTAAAACTACAGCAATCTGTGGCCATTATCGACTCGTTACTTTTTACTGTCGAAGATTCCTTTTTTACCGTTCCGTTGTCCGACATTATGATTTGCAGTCAGATAGGAGCCGAAGAGGTCGCAAAACGAAGCCATACCGCAACACTTCATTTTAATGACCAGCTAATACCGTTTGTTAACCTGCGCAAAAAATTACACATCGAAGGTTCG
>JANXXY010000339.1 GCA_025350365.1 Bacteroidales bacterium
CATCGTTTTGAAAGACCAGCTCTTTATTGGCAATGATTAACTCCGCTGCCCGTTTTTCCTTCTCGTCATTTTGAAAGACCAGCTCTTTGTTGGCAATGATTAACTCCGCAGCTCGTTTTTCTTTCTCTTCGTTTTGAAAAACAAGTTCTATGTTAGCAATGCTTAACTCCGCAGCCCGTTTTTCCTTCTCTTCGTCTTGAAAGGCCAGTTCCTTGTTAGCAATGATTAATTCTCCTGCCCGTTTTTTCTTCTCATCATTTTGAAAGACCAGTTCCTTGTTAGCAATGATTAATTCTCCTGCTCGTTTTTCCTTCTCTTCGTCTTGAAAGACCAGTTCTTTGTTAGCAATGATTAATTCTCCTGCCCGTTTTTCTTTTTCTTCGTCTTGAAAAGCAAGTTCTACATTAGCAATGATTAATTCTCCTGCCCGTTTGCCCTTCTCTTTGTCCTGAAAAGCAAGTTCAATGTTAGCGATGCCTAATTCTGCTGCCCGTTTTCCTTTCTCTTCTTTTTGAAAAGCAAGTTCCTGACGAGCAATGATTAACTCCGCTGCCAGTTTTATATTCTCTTCTTTTTGAACAGCAAGTTCTTTGCGGGCAATAAACAACTCATCCAATTTATTTTTGTTAGGCATGTTCTTTTTATTAATTACTTAACCATACTCGCATCAAAGATAGCAAACGTTCTATATCAATAGGCTTAGTGATATAATCGTTTGCGCCGGCATCAATGCAGTTTTGTTTATCGTCTTTCATGGCTTTTGCCGTGAGTGCAATTACAGGTAAGTCCTTTAACCTTCTCTGTGATCGTATTTTTCTCATTGCTTCATAGCCGTCCATTTCGGGCATCATAATATCCATTAATACCAGGTCAATGTCCGAATGCATGTCCAACATATCCAACGCATTTTTTCCATTATCTGCTTTTATTATTTCCATTCCGCGTTCATTTAATATTTTTGATAATGCAAATACGTTTCTCATATCATCATCGACCAATAATATTTTTTTCATGTGGAATAACGCTTCTTTATCGTACAAATTACTTATAATCAATTGTTTTGATTTCGGTAGATTGCTTATCGTTCTATGCAGGAAAAGAGCGGTTTCATCCAGTAATCGTTCTTCCGATTTTACACCTTTTATTATAATGCTTTCTGCATAATTCTGAAGTTCATAGTTTTCTTCTTTCGTAAGCTCCTTGCCGGTGTATATAATAATAGGAGGAATGTTAATACCTGTTATATTTTTTAGTTTATGGATAAGTTCAAAACCATTCATGTCCGGCAAGCCAAGATCAAGTATGATACAATCAATATGGTTTTCCTGATAAATTGCCAGAGCATCCTTGCCGCTGCCTGCTTCAAAACATTTTACATCGCCATTGCCGATGAGTATACGCATTGCTTTTCTGGAAGTTTCATTGTCTTCGATGATGAGCAGGTTTTTTATTTTTCTGCTTACAAAATTTTCAATTCTGTTAAATGCATCCTCCAGTTCTTTTTTATTTATAGGTTTCATCAGATACTCCAAGGCTCCTTCTTTAATCGATTCCATCGAACGTTCCTTTGCCGAAATAATATGTACCGGAATATGTCTTATGGATGGATTTGCTTTTAATTCGAACAATACCTGATGTCCCTTAATACCTGGCAGCCCCATGTCGAGAATGATCGCTTGCGGTTTGTGTTTTAAAGCCAAAAATAAACCATCTTCTCCGGTTGCTGCCGATAAACATTTGAATCCTTTTTTGTTGGCCTGTTTTAAAAGTATAGAAGCAAAATTCAGATCGTCTTCAACAATAAGCACAACTTTATCATCCTTGGTAATGGTACTTCTGTCATCTTCAATGGTCGGATAATTAAGATATTTGGCAGTGTTTACCGAAAGTGGTTTATTCACAGGCAGTTCTTTAGTAGTATCGGTTCTGGCAGGTTCCTGCTCGTAATGTATTTCAAACGGAATAATCACTGAAAAAGTGGAACCTTCATTGATTGTACTGTTCACTTTAATTTCGGCTCCTAATAATTTTGCAAGTTCACGTGATATAGAGAGGCCTAAACCCGTGCCTCCATACTTTCGTGAAGTTCCGCCGTCAGCCTGTTGAAAAGCTTCAAATATGGCCATTTGTTTTTCCTGAAGTATACCAAGGCCTGTATCGGTAACGGAAATAACAAATGTGCTTTCCGTAAAGGGGTCAATACGTATATTTACACTTCCTTTTTCGGTGAATTTTATGGCATTGGATAAAAGATTTTTCAATATCTGATTTAAACGTTGTAAATCGGTACGGATGGATTCGGGCAATTCCGGGTCCAATTGGCAAGTTAACTTCAATCCTTTTTGTAATGCATGATGTTTAAAATTACGCATGAGCTCATCTGCAAATTTTCTCAATGATATGCTCTCAATATTTATTGACATTTTACCTGCTTCAATTTTAGAGAGGTCAAGAACTTCGTTAATTAATACAAGCAGATCGTGCCCACTTTTATAAATTATTTCTGCACTTTCTATCTGTATGCTATCCAGATTTTTTTTTCTGTTTTCAGCTAAATCTTTTGAAAGTATAAGCAAACTATTAAGCGGTGTTCTTAATTCATGCGACATGTTTGAAAGAAATTCCGATTTATATCTGCTGCTTATTTCCAGTTGTTTTGTCTTTTTTTCAATGTCGTTTTTTGCGGTTTCTACTTCTTCATTTTTCATTTCCAATGCCTGGGTTTGTTCTTCCAGTTCCTCATTGGACATTTGCAATTCCTCCTGCTGTTGTTTCATATTTTGCGTTTGTTCTTCCAGTTCTTCATTCATATGTTTCAACTCTTCCTGCTGAGTTTGAAGCTCTTCGGCTTGAATGGCAAGTTCGTTATTGGCAATACCTAACTCCGATGCACGTTTTTCTTTTTCATCGTTTTGAAAGGCAAGTTCTTTGTTCGCTATTATTAACTCTGCCGCCCGGTTTTCCTTCTCGTCGTTTTGGTATGCCAGTTCTGTGTTTACAATGGCCAACTCTGCTGTCCGTTTTTCCTTCTCTTCACTCTGAATTTGTGTTTCTTCAAGCAATTCCAAAATTTGTTTTCTGTCAATAGCTGAGTTTACGCTAATGGCAATAATGTCCATAGAAACATTAATAAATTCAATTTGTGTTTCGCTGAAGTTAGTTAGACTGCCAATTTCTATTACACCCAGTGTTTTACCTTCAAACAAAAAAGGAGTAACAAGCAGATGTTTTGGTTTAGCATTCAGAACAGATGAGGTTATACGTATGTGTTCTTCGGTTATATCCGTTAAAGAAATTGGTTTCTGTTCTCGTGCCGCCTGGCCTATTAACCCTTCATTTAATGTAAATTTTTCTTTTGTTTCTTTAGGAGATGCAAAGGCATATTGACCGCGAAGCACCAACGTACTTTCTTTATCATTAAAGATGTAAACAGCTCCTATATTTGCTTTTAGGTATGTGCATAAAAAACTAATTGAATTGGTTGCCAGCTCTTCTATATGCTGCACTCCTATTAATTTTTCGCTAAGCTTCGAGTTACCGGTAAGTAGCCAGTTTTTACTTACGGTTTCCGCTTCGGCTATTTCCAGTGCTCTTAAATTTGTAGTAACTATATTGTATACAATAATAAGAATAACAACAATGATCAATATAAGGATTGCAAAAACAACATTAAAAGTTCCCGCATCGCTATCACTGGCTTTTTTTCGTTCGGCAATTAACGAATGTTCTATAGCCTGTGCCCTATCAATTATTTCTCTTATCCTATCTTCTATTCGTTTTCCTTCACCCGTAGCAACAATTTCCCTCGCTCTTGCAAAATCCTTTTTTCGAATTTCTATGCTTCTGCTGAAATAACTATTTTGTTTTTTAAATTCTTTCTGAAGTTCCTCAATATTCTTTTGCTGATTAAGATTATCTTTTGTTAATTCCTTTACTTTATTAAGATGTTCAATTGCTTTTGCATTGGCATTTAAATAGGGTTCCAGAAAATTATCATCCCCAGTAATAACAAAGCCCCGCATGCCTGTTTCACCATCAATGGAAGTAACCAGTAATTGCTCAAATTCATACAATACCAAGTTGGTATGATTTATCATCGCATTTGAAGCTATAAATTTCTCACTATTTTTAAAAGTAAAAATTGCAACTCCGAAAAGGATTAAAGCACAAGCAATAAATCCTAATAATATTTTTCTACTAAATGTAATTTCCATTTTATTATTTGTAAAGTTGGAGTTGGGTTAATTTTATTAATAAATTGATTATTCCTTCCAGGGATAAAATATAATCTACCTGCATAGCTGCAATTGCTGAAGCTGGCATAAAGCCGGATTCTGCTGTGGACGGATCCTGAGCAATTGTTAAACCACCGTATTCTTTTATTAGTTTCAAGCCTTTTGTCCCATCATTATTTGAGCCCGTTAGTATCACTCCAATCAATTTATTTTTATAAGCTTCGGCAGCCGATTCAAAAAGCACATCAATGGATGGTCTTGCAAAATTTACACGTTCATCTATAGATAATGAAAATGTTTTATTTTTTTCGACAAGCAAATGATAATTAGGTGGAGCAATGTAAATTTTTCCATGTTCAATTTTTTCTTTTTCATCGGCTTCTTTTATTTCGAGATTGCTTTTATCATTTAAAAGTCTTATCCAAAGGTTTTCAGAATTCGCACTTATATGTTGTACAATAATAATTGGAATATTAAATTCTTTTGGCAAAAGAGGAAACATGGTTTTCATCGCATTCATTCCGCCAGAAGAAACCCCTATTACAATTGCTTCATAATTCATTTATTTTATTATTATTCGGTAAGAAAAATAGTTTTAATAACTGATCTTAGAGAAGTCAAATAGCTTATATTGGTCAACCCCAACCCCTTAAAAAGGGGCTATAACTTAGTTCGAACTTGTTATAGGGTTTATATACAATAAAAGTCCAACTTCAACTTTTCCTTTTGAAATGAAATTTGTCGCACGCTCAGTATGTTTTAGCCGATACATTTTTAATATTTCTTTTTAAATATTCGTTGTTGTTTATCCAACTCACTGTATTCTTCATGAAATTCAGAAAACCGTAAACTTTCTTTTGAACCCAAACATAAAATGCCACCATCAATCAAGCTGTCATAAAAAAGTTTTTGCACTTTATTTTGTAAATTTCTATCAAAATAAATAAGAACATTTCTGCATAATATTAAATGCACCTCGGCAAATACACTATCTGTTACTAAATTATGATTTGCCCAAACTATATTTTTTTTTAGTGATTGATTCATGATAACGTTATTATCATCGGAAATATAATAATTCGAAAAAGATTCCTTACCTCCCGACAATTGATAATTGGACGTGTATTCTTTCATCATTTTGTTGGAAAAAATTCCTTGTTTCGCGTAGTTCAGGGCTTGTTGATTAAAATCTGTGGCATATATCGTAGTTCTGTCATACAAGCCCTCTTCCTGTAAAATAATCGACATTGAATATGCTTCTTCGCCTGTGGAACAGCCGGCATGCCATATTTTTATAAAAGAATAAGTTTTTAAAAGGGGTATAACTTTTTCCCTCACAGATCTATAAAAGCCAGGATCACGAAACATTTCGGTAACCGTTATTGATAGATCCTGTAATAGGCTGGCACTAAATGTTTCATCATACAAAACCATCGATTGCATTTGAGTAATATTCTCTAGTCCCGACATTCTCAATTTGTTCATAATCCTGCGTCTGATGTGGGCTTCGGAATACTGCCTGAAATCATAACCGTATTTCTGATAAATAACTTCTAATAATGATGAAATTTCCAGTTCTGTTGTATCTTTATATCTCAATTTTATAAAGTAATTTTTATCATTTTGTTAAGTCGTTTATTATCTGTTATCAAGGTCAGGTTTAAGAGTATAAAGTTAACTAAATTTGCCTGTTTTAAATAATTATTTTTTGGCGGGAAGTAAAGTTAAATTGTATTTAAATAGTTACACAATTCTTGATAAAGTTTACAATATTCACACATTTTTTATTTCACCACTTAAGGATTAGCCGGATGTCAATTTTATTTCTTTTTTAGCCATTTTGAAAAATTGTTGCAATTCATGTTTTCTTTCAGGCGACAGCTTATTCCATTTAAGCCCTTCTATTGCACCATCCAGCCCATATAATAAACATAAACATGCGCCAGGGTCGAGTTTTTGAAGCCGGATAAATGCTTGTTCGGTACCTATAGATGTAAGTTTTTCGAAAGAATCAATGCCAACTTGTATCAATTTGGCTTTGGTATCCTTACCTATGTTAATTTGATTGAACAAATCACCAGCCATTTTTTTTTGATTTATAGAATAATTGTAATTTCAAAACAAATTTATCTATCCAAAGTGACAACTGGATGTCAACTGATAAATAAAAAAAGGTTATGTTGGTTATGATTAAGATAACCTGCAATTCGCTTACCTCTGTCTGGCAAGTTCGATAATATCCAAAACCTCCAGAACTTTTTTGTGATAACCCTTGTTCACACTGTTAATCATTGCTATACCAACTTCTGAAAGGGTGGAAACGTATTTAGGAAATATATACTTAAAAGCGGGAAATAGGGGTGACAAATATTTATATGCTTTGTACGCATGTTTTAATCCTTCGGTAGGCATCATAAATGCTGGGCGGAACATGAAAGTCTGTCGAAATGGTAATTCCATCAGATGGTTTTCAGTTTTGCCTTTTACTCTGGCCCACATGATCCTTCCTTTCTCACTGCTATCGGTGCCAGAACCGGATACATAACACACGGTCATGTCTGGATTCAGTCTGGCAAGAGGCCTAGCCAATGCCATGGTAAGTTCGTACGTCAGATAATGGTATTTTTCTTCGCTCAAACCAATGGACGATACTCCCATATTTAGAAAAGCAGCATTGTATCCCGCTAATTCACCTTCAATTTTACTGAAATCGGAAAAATCCCCGTGGATAATTTCCGTTAGTTTCGGATGTTGCACCTGACAGGGCCGGCGGTTTATCACCAGCACTTTTTCAACTTCAGAATGATTCAAACATTCGTGAAGAACACCTTCACCCACCATACCGGTGGATCCTGTTATAATTGCTTTTATTGTCATGAGAATGTTTTTTATTTTATCATGGTTAAAATTACTCTGTCAAAAATTTTATCAGATAATAGCCAACGCAGAAAAATGATTGGTTTTGCATTAGCTCCTGCAGCATACCTTGTTTTTGGTTTTTTGGCTTTAAGCGCTTTTGAAATGGCTGATGCAATAATATCAGGGGATGAAGAGCTGCCTTTTTTATATGAATTCTGAAACATTTTAATAGTTCCGCTAACCACACCTTTGTATGCTCCTTTGCCTGAAGTTTGTCGCATATTGTTGAGGGCAATATCACCCCATTCGGTTTTTATTGCTCCCGGCTCAATGATGATCACATCAATGCCAAATGATTTTGTTTCCAAACGCAAACAGTCCGAAAAGCCTTCGAGTGCGTGCTTCGTGCCATGATACCATGCTCCAAGAGGAGTATAGATCTTTCCACCAATGGACGAAATGTTGACGATTTTTCCAAATTGATTTACTCTCATGTAGGGCAATACCAACTGGGTTAACCGGGCCACACCAAAAATGTTGACTTCAAATTGGCGTTTTGCCTCTTCTATAGACACATCCTCAACAGCGCCGTATGAGCCATAACCGGCATTGTTTACCAAAATGTCAAGTCGACCCTGCTGTGCAATAATGGTGTTTATTCCATCAACCATCGATTTATCATCCGTTACATCCATCGACAGAATATGTGCGCCAGCCGCATTCAGATCGGTCATCTTTTCGAGCCTGCGAGCTGCACCATATACAATGTATCCGTCATTCAACAATTGAGTCACGGTGCTTTTTCCAATACCTGATGATGCACCTGTTACTAATGCTACTTTGGCTTTTGCCTTTTCCATATTTTATATTTTTAATAAAGAGATCAAGTGTAAGAAATCGCTTATTTTTTTTGATTTTATAATACAGAACATATTCTATTCGTTTTAAATTGACACTAGCTTGTTGATAGGAGAAGTGGAACCAATATTGAAAAAACCAATTTTAAAAATTATTTGATAATTTATTCGTTATAAAATTAAACAAAATTGGCGATTTTTGGTTTTATAGTTGATAAACTTAATAATTCGTAAAATGATTCGTAATATTAGCTTCTTGTTGCTATTATTTTCTCTGTCAAGATGCTCTACGGTTCCTGTGACTGGTCGCAAACAACTCGATTTTATTCCCAACTCAGAATTATTATCATTAAGTTTCGATAGTTATAAGCAGGTTTTGAAGGACAATAAGGTTTCCACAAACCAGCAACAATCTGCCATGGTAAAAAATGTAGGTTTGAAAATAAAGGATGCTGTGGAACGTTATATGAAACAAAATAATTTGGAAGCCGAACTAAAAAGTTTTTCTTGGGAGTTTAACTTATTGGAATCTGAAAATGTGAATGCCTTTTGTATGCCGGGCGGTAAGGTTGCTTTTTATACCGGAATTATGCCTATTTGTCAGGACGAAACAGGTGTTGCTGTGGTAATGGGGCACGAAGTTGCTCACGCAATTGCCAATCATGGCGGCGAACGAATGAGTCAGGGCCTGATTCAACAATTTGGAGGAGTTGCCATTTCTGTTGCATTGCAGGAAAAGCCTAAAGAAACCCAACAACTGGCAATGGCTGCTTATGGTGCAGGGTCAACCGTTTTTGGTATTCTACCATATAGTCGACTTCACGAGTCCGAAGCCGATAAAATGGGATTGGTTTTTATGGCCATGGCTGGCTTTAATCCTCAGGAAGCGCCTGTCTTTTGGGTAAGAATGAGTGAAATGAGTAAGGGTAAAAATCCTCCAGAATTTTTGTCAACCCATCCTTCTAACGAAAAACGTATTCAGGATTTAAAAAACTATATGCCAAAGGCATTGAAGTATTATAATAAAAAATAATACCTACCTTAACAATTGTACATTTGTAATGTAAACAGAAGTTCAATAATATGATAACACAAATAGTTACAATTGTGAAAAACTTTATAACTCCCAGCAAATACCTGTGTATTATTTTGATAATAGCTTTTTCATTGTCTTTTTCGTGCACCAAAAAGAGCTCCATGGTACCCGATTATTCTATACTCGTGAACTTACCAAAGGACACAGGAGGCATTCAAACTCCTGTTTATTATAACTCTAAAGTAAATTCGTTTGGGTATTATATTTATACTCCTTCGGGATACAAAGATAACCAGGCGGAATACCCGCTGCTGATTTTTCTTCATGGATCTGGTGAAAAGGGTAACAGTATGCTCGATAATACAGTACTTAAAAAAGTATTGTCTAACGGTCCTCCTAAATTGATTGAATTGAAAAAATGGATGCCTGTCTATCCAATGATTGTGGTTTCGCCACAATGCCACGATTCCTGGTGGGATGGAAAAAAACTTCACAAATTCATAGGCGAGATATTATCACAATATCGTATTAATAAAAGCCGGGTTTATCTTACTGGCTTGAGCATGGGAGGATTTGGAACGTTTAATTATATTGAAACATGCTACGATAGCAGTTATATTGCGGCGGCAGTACCAATTTGTGGTGGAGGAAATTCCTATATGGCAACTTTTTACCGAAAAACTCCGCTTTGGGCATTTCATGGCGACGCAGACAATACAGTTAACGTTTCGAATTCGATAAATATGGTAAAGGCAATAAATGATGCAAATCCGTTGATACCTGCCAAACTTACCATTTTCCCTGGTGTAGGTCACGATTCGTGGACGATCACATACGATGGAACAGGTATGGGAAAAGAAAGAAAAGATTATGATCCATTTGATGTAAACATTTATAACTGGATGTTTCAGTATACCAAATAACCTATTTGATTTCCAATGTGTAGGTGCCTGCATCTACTTCGTAAATAGCGTATCTGTTTCTTACATCTCAGGTGTTTCGTTTTTTCTTTGATATTTATTGGCTGATAATTGCCTAATTTGACAAACTTGCATTAATATTGTTAGCTTAAATAATGGTTTTTACGATGAAAGAATTTGAATTAAATGGGCACGAGTTTATTGAGCTGAATAAATTAATGAAGTTTATGAGATTTGCAGGTTCAGGAGGGGAAGCAAATCAATTGATAGATAGTGGTGAGGTTATTGTTAATGACGAAGTTGAAACCCGTCGCCGTAAAAAACTCAGAACAGGCGACAAGGTTCTTTTTCAAGGTAATTCTATTATTATAAAATAAGAGATACAAGAGGCTAATTCTAAGGTTTTTGTGTGCCTTATCTCAATAGAAAGAAGGCTGAAGCATAAGATATCATTTGACTTTAAGATTAGGATTGGCTTCCTTTTATTACCTGATTGTAATATTGGCAAACAGGATTCATTGCGCAACCAGGGCATTTAGGATTTGTGGGGCGACATATCTCTCTCCCCAAAAACGATAATGCCATACCAGCTTCGTTCCATTTGGTCTGGGGTATTATCTCCATCAATTGTTTTTCGATTTTTTCGGGATTTGTCCCTGTGGCTAACCCAATTCCTGGGGCTACTCTAATCACATGCAGATCGACAATAATCCCTTCTGCATTTCCTCCCGATTCACGAATAATGACGTTTGCTGATTTATGTCCTATACCCGGAAGCTTAGTGAGATCATCAAGGGTTGTTGGTATTTTGTCGTCCGTGCCAACCATATTGGCAAGTTTGATAAGCCATTCCGATTTATTGTTGAAATTTGGCACTGAAGAAAGGTGTTGGTGAAGGTCTTCGGAAGTTGCCCTGGCTAAATGAGCAATGGAGGGATAGGCTTCGAAGAATTTAACAGCAATATTGTTAATATGCTTGTCCGAATCGCGTGCCGAAAGAATAACCATAACAACTAGCTGGTAACGATTTTTATAATCAAGAGGATGTTTCCGTTTGCCATATTGTTTTAGCAAAGGTTCGAGAGATGCTGTCCAATTCTCCAAATCGTTAACTAGTTAAATAATGAAATGCAAAGATAAGTCATTTTCATATGCTTTGCATATCATTATTTGGATATGCAAAGATTAGCGAAATGCATAAACAAAGCCGTCACTGCTGCCAACATATACAGTTCCATCGGCCACTGATGGCGTGGAAAGGAAGGAACCAAGCGAATATAATGCCTTCATAACTTTTGCATTGTTAGCAAAGGTAGGTCCGTCTTTAAAATAGGTGTCAAAGAAACTGTTGGGAATATATCCTTTATTATCCAATACCTTATATTCATTCTTGGTGGAAGCTTCGGTGCGGTAAGTCCATGTTTTTGTTCCAGTTTTGGTGTCAATGGCAAAAAAGCATCCGCTAAAATCGCCTGCAAATAATGTGTTTCCTGCAATTACTGGCGACGAAAAGATATAAGCCTGAAGATCGGTTTGGAAGATGGAATCGCCATTGTTGGCATTCAATGCCCATATTTTGTGAGTGTCTGATGTTCCGTAATAAAGTATACTGTCTTTAATTACAGGCGTGTTTATTACCCACGATCCGTTGTTATATTTTTTCCATTTTAGTTTGCCTGTTTTTCCATCCAGCGCATATAAATTAGCATCGCGACAGCCAAAATAAATAGTTCCGTTATAAACGGCGGGCGATGATTGGATACCGGTTTGATTGTGAACAGCGGTATCGACCCCCGTAGCAAATTTCCAGATCTCTTTGCCGGTTTCTGTATTAAGTGCATGTAAAAATGTATCCCATCCTCCAAAAATAACCTTGTCTTCAAATATTGCAGGAGAAGTATGAATAACGTCAGGAGTGGAGAATTTCCATACTTCCTTTCCGGTTTGAGCATCTACTGCAAAGAACATTCCGCTGCCGCTTCCAAAGAATACCTTGCCTTTGTAAATGTTAGGTGACGATAAATACATATCCCATGGGTCGGCCATCATTTCGTTTTTGGGTTGTAAGCCATGAATACCATGGTTGGTATATTGCTTTTCCGTGCCTCCGAAGAAGCCCCATTTTTTTTCGCCTGTTTGTGCATTTAGTGCATACAGGTTTCCGTCGAAACTTAGGATATAAACCGTTTCCTGGTAAATAGCAGGGGAGGAGGAGACAACCCCATTTGTTTTAAATTTCCATTTTAGCTTTCCGTCAGTAGAGTTAATTGCATAAACGAAACTGTCGTTACTCCCAACAAAAACAGAATTTCCCGAAATTACAGGCGAAGAAAATACGTAACCGTTGGTTTTAAATTTCCAGGCGACAGCTTTGATTTTTAAAGGAGATTGTACGGAGTAAATTCCACTATTTGCGAAGTCGGACCTGAATTTGGAGATATTTTCTACTTTTTTGCAACTAACTGTGGCTATTAGAAGAAGGATTATTTTTGATATTGTCCTGACGTTTTGATTTTTTCTCATTTTTTAGGATTTGTTGGTTTATTAATTGTTCACCTAAAAAATCTTTACAGTGAACTTAAATAAGAGACTTAAAGAAACGGATACCCTATTGGCCAAAAGACGGATATTAAAAATATTTATTCTATTAAAGCAAAACCTTAGCCTATCATTGAGATTCTCAGTATATCTTACTTATCTTTGTCTTATAACTAACCATCTTAATAAAACCATGAAAAAACTTCTGCTACTTTCAGTTTCAATGATGCTTTTGGTCACAGGATGTAAATTTTATCAAACACGGGTTATGGAATACAAGCTAAGTCAATTTATTAAAGAGCGGGAAAAAGTGTTTGTTCCTCTTACTATCGAATCAAACAAACTTTGGTACACTGCTGCTGTTTCGGGAAAAGAAGAAGATTATAAGAAATCGGCCGATATTTCGGTTCAAATAACGAAAATTTTTACAAACAAAGAAGAATTTGAAAAACTGAAATCATTTAAAGAGTCTGTTGAATTAAAAGATCCCATTCTATTGCGCCAGGTGGAGCTTATGTATCTAAACTATCTGGGCAACCAAACCGATACAACAAAACTCGAAGAGAGCATTCGCATGCAATCGGTTATCGAAAATAAATTTTCGGCATTTCGCGTTACAATTGGTAGTGAGAAGCTTTCGGATAATAAAGTCGATAGCATTTTGCGTAATTCAACCAACGCGAAAGAGCTGGAAAATGTATGGAAATCAAGTAAACTAATTGGCGCCGAAGTGGCTGCCGATTTAGTTATTTTGGTGAAGAAACGAAACGAAATTGCCAAAAGTCTCGGGTATTCGAACTTCCAGGAGATGAAACTCAAACTTGGCGAACAGGATCCTAAAGAAATTGAGTCCGTTTTTGATGAACTCGACAAGCTAACTAAAGATGCTTATATAAAATTGAAGGGTGAAATTGATATCTACCTCTCCAAACGTTTTTCCATTCCGGTGGACAAACTGATGCCATGGCATTATCAGAACCGTTTCTTTCAGGAAGCGCCTGCCATTTATAGTGTCGATCTCGACAAATACTATAAAAATATTAATATCCTTGGGGTTGCAAAAAAATACTACAAAGGCATAGGCCTCGATGTTGATGATATTTTGGCTCGCAGCGATCTGTATGAAAAGACAGGGAAAAACCAACATGCTTTTTGTTCCGATATCGACCATAGCGGCGATGTACGTGTGCTGTTGAACCTTCGTAATGACTCATACTGGATGAATACCATACTTCATGAATTAGGGCATGGCGCTTATGCTAAATATAACAATCCGCAATTGCCCTTCCTTCTCCGCGATGCCGCCCATGCTTTCACCACCGAGGCTATTGCCAATATGTTCGGACGATTTAATTCAAATCCGTTCTGGATTCGCGATAATCTGGGCATTTCCAGTGAAGAAGCTCAAAAAATTGCGGCTGACTGCCAGAACACAGCCCGATTGGATCAATTGGTATTTAGCCGATGGTCGCAGGTAATGTTCCGGTTCGAGAAAAGCATGTACGAAAACCCAGATCAGGATTTGAGCAAACTATGGTGGGACTTGGTTGAAAAATATCAGATGATGAAACGGCCTGAAGGACGCAACCAACCCGACTGGGCATCGAAAATTCATGTCGCCACAGTTCCGTGTTATTATCACAATTATTTATTGGGGCAGATGCTGGCTTCGCAGCTATACTATACCATTGGCGAAAAGATACTGGGCTCCCAAACCCCCGAAAACGAAAGCTTTACCGGAAAACCTGAAGCCGGCAAATTTTTGATCGATAAAGTGTTTAAGCCAGGCGCCCTTTTTTCGTGGAACGAAATGATAGAAAAAGCAACAGGCGAAAAACTCACTGCCAAATATTATGCACGGCAGTATGTGAAGTAAAAAGTATGATAGAATTATACGATTTCTGAAACATTGAGTTATACAATTCACTGTTTATGAAATGACATATTCATTTGCAATTATATTTAATAATTCGATAAAATTATGATAAAACACATTGTACTCTGGACACTGAAAGGCAAAGCCGATGGTATTGATAAGCAAGAAGCCATTGCAAAAATGAAGATAAAACTTGAGTCGCTAACCGGTAAAATCGATGGTTTACTTTCATTGCAGGTTGGCCTCAACAAAAATAGTAGTCCCGAAGCTTATGACATTTGTTTGGTAACTGAACACATTTCGTGGGAAGCACTTCAGCAATATCAAGATCATCCATTGCATAAGGAAGTAGCTACCTACATTGGCGAAATTCGTAAAAACAGGGCTGTGGCGGATTTTGAGTGTTAATTGAATAATTTACGGTTTAAACGGTTTCATTTTACTGAAAGTAAATTATATATTTCGGATATGTTCAACAAAGTATAATCTTTGTTGGACAACTAGTTTGTGTTATTTTAAACAGAATGATTAAAATAATTTGGGTAAAAATATAATCAACCCACAAACTAAGGCTGCCATTGCGCAAACCAATACAGCCCCGGCTGAAATATCTTTGACTATTCGTGCAGTTTCATGATATTCGGGAAATAAATGGTCTGTTAATTTCTCAATTACAGTATTAAAAGCTTCCGCTGCCCACACAATAGCAATCACAATCAATATAACACACCACTCTGATTTTGATATTCGAAGTAAAATTCCTGCTATTAAAGCGCAAACAGCAGCTAAAAAATGTATGCGGGCATTTGGTTCAGATTTGAAAAGTTCGTAAATACCTGTAAAAGCAAACCCGAAACTTTTTATACGTTTTCTAAAGCCGTTTTTACCGGGGTGCATGTTTGTTTGCATAATGTTTATTTAACCAAATGTTTGCTTTATAAGCAAGATAGGCACTCCCTGCCCCTATAATCATTCCACCCAATACATCGCTGGGATAATGCACCCCCAGATGGAGACGCGAATATCCGACTGTGCCTGCCCATAAGTATGATGGGGCAACGATATACCATTTTGGATAAGCAAGGCTCAATGATGTAGCTGTTGCAAAAGCACTGGAAGTATGGCCTGAAGGGAATGAAGGGTCGCCTCCATCTGATTTTTTCATGATTTCATCAGGATACATCTCGAAAGGTCGTTTACGATTTACTGAATATTTAAATGCATAGGTAACCCCCACGTTAATGGCGCTAGCGGCAATTATTACGCAGGCGCTTCTAAACAACTTATCGTCATGTTTTATCAGCCCGGCAATTCCCATTGTAAGAGGAACTCCCACAACTATTACGTTATTCGAGTTAGAAACAAATTTAAAAAAATTATCGGAAGGCTGGATTGTTTGAGAATTTATAGAACGAAGAATCCGGATATCTATATTTTGAGAAAATATCGAAACAGGTATAATCAAAAGTAGTAAAACTATAAATCTTTTTATCATATAGTAATTTTATGTTTAAAGGTATATAATCAATTATTTACAGGATCTAAATTATTATTTTTTTCGGTAATTAAAATTAGCCGATGCAATATCCCAATTCAATTTCAACCAAACAAAAATTAACGGCAAAACCATCAATGCGTATTGATTTATATATGCTTCTCTTATATATCCCGGAAAAACATCTGTAGGTGAAAAGCTTGAAATTATCAAAGCAAACCACAATATCACCTTGTCAAGAGTTGTTTTACCACTTAATAAGTACCAAATAGCCACACCCACAAAGCCTATGATAATTGTTGGTGATTCAGATCCGGTGCTGGCGAGGATTATAAATAATAATGCAGAGGCCAGTATTCTAAGCTGAAAAACAATATTTTTAAATTGCGAAAACCTAATGTATGATAATGCAAATACTAGCAAACCGGGTATTATAAAATAAAGATTGGATAAGTTCTGATTATGAAAGAACCTACGGAACATACCCATAACACAAACATCGGTTCTGGTGTTCAGTATCATAGTATTTTCAAGATTTTTAGCTACTAACACCTGATACCAATCAGCGTAACATTGAAAAATGTAATCAATACCAACAAAAATCATGGGAAGGGTAAAGAGGACTATTGACCAGAAGACACAGTATAGTATGTATTTGAGTTTCTCATCAACAAAAAAGAAAAATGCCAAACCGACAATCCCGTATAATTTTATTGATACTCCAAGCATCAAAAAGAAAGCAGCCCAAAAAAATTGCTTTTTATGAATAAACGTATAACTTAAAATAATTAAAGCAACACAAATGGCATGAAACTGGCTGTTAAGTAATGATGTGATTAAGCAATTAAGAGATATCCAACTAACTAATGCCCTATCTTTATCACTAATAGGTAATTGATAAATTGCATAAAGCAAAATACCTGCATTAAAAACATTCCAAAGAGCATAACCCAATAAGGTTGGTAAAATAGAAAAAGGTGCAATCAAAATAGCAAAAATAGGCCCATACAGATATAAACCGAAACAATCTTTTGGATGTTCCAAATACAGATTAAGGTGATCTAAAAGATGATAGAAACTGGTTTTGAAAATTATATAGTTATTGAGATGTGAATTAGTTTCGCCCAGAAAATATTGTTTTACTGCAGTAATTAGCCCTGCCAATATCCAAATTATGATAATATTACGCTTTTTAAGAAGTATTTGAAAATTGAAAGTCATATTTTACACTTTTATAGTAATGGGGAATGTTGATTATTTAATGATTGAGTATATTCTTGCAGGGTGATAAATTCACCTTTTTCTTTTAGCCAACCTAAATATTTTTCAAGTCGCAGGAGTAATGTATCTTTGGAATGTCTTTTCATATACCTGGGTATTTTAAAAACAG
>JANXXY010000350.1 GCA_025350365.1 Bacteroidales bacterium
AAATCAAAAACAATATCGTTGCGAAAATATCAGCAGATGTTAAAAAAGCAGCGTACATCGTTCCTGAATTATTTGAAAAATATAGTGTAAAAAGAGGTTTACGGAATGCTGATCATTCGGGTGTACTGGTTGGTCTCACCAATGTAGGCGATGTTGTTGGTTACAAGAAAGAAGGCGATAAAATAATTCCAGTTGAAGGGAAACTAATTTATCGGGGAATTGACGTGGAAGATTTGGTAAACGGTGCAATATCTCAAC
The DNA here is from genome assembly GCA_025350365.1 of Bacteroidales bacterium. Classification (GTDB taxonomy): domain Bacteria; phylum Bacteroidota; class Bacteroidia; order Bacteroidales; family JAAUTT01; genus JAAUTT01. The sequence goes on from JANXXY010000350.1 coordinate 259, forward strand.
ATCGGCATGGCTTCGATGAGGTTGTTTATCTTCTCCTGTGTGGAAAACTACCGAATAAGGACGAATTAGCAGATTTTATGCAATATATGGGCTCATTACGTGAATTGCCGGATGAATTTACCAAAACGATGATTCTTACACTGAAAGGCAAGGATATTATGAACATGCTTGCCCGGTCGGTTCTCGGATTGTATACTCTTGATCCTAACGCGGAGGATACGTCATTGCAAAACGTGGTTGACCAATCTCTAAACCTTATTGCTAAATTTCCCACCATTATTGCCTACTCATATCATGCCATGCGTCATGCATTTCAAAGGAAGACACTTTCTATCCGGCATCCCAATACTGAATTAAGTACAGCCGAAAACTTTCTTTTAATGTTAAAGGGCGAAGGAAAATATACCCAACTTGAAGCCGATATCCTTGATCTATCCCTTATATTACATGCCGACCATGGAGGTGGAAATAACTCAACCTTTACCATACGGGTAACCAGCTCAACCGAAACGGATACATATTCAGCCGTCGCCTCAGCCATTGCTTCGCTCAAAGGGCCGCTGCACGGAGGGGCAAATCACGAAGTTTTAGGTATGATGGACAATGTAAAGCAGAATGTAAAACATTGGGATAATGAGAAGGAAGTTACGGAATATCTCTATCAGATACTTAATAAAAAGGCATACGATGGGTCGGGCAAGATATATGGTATTGGCCATGCGGTATATACCATTTCAGACCCGCGTGCCATCTTACTGAAAAACCAGGCTCGTGAATTGGCCATCGAAAAAGGCAGGCTAGACGAATTTGAATTGTATTCGATGATTGAAACGTTAGCCCCCAGAATATTCTATGAATACAAAGGAGACAAAGTGGCTAAACGTGTGTGTGCCAATGTCGATTTCTACTCGGGATTTGTGTATAGTTGTATTGGAATAAAAGATTCGGTTTTTACCCCTCTCTTTGCCATGTCGAGAATTGCAGGATGGTGCTCGCACCGACTCGAAGAACTAACTTTTGATGCCAGACGGATCATACGCCCTGCATATAAAAATGTTTTTCCACAACAACCATATATCAACCTGATTGATCGAAAATAATTAGTCGCGGCAATTAAGTGGTGCAGTTCGAAGTTTTGTCATAATTACTTACCTTCACTCCATAATATAACAACTAAATACTATTATATATGAAACGGTTCTTCGTTACCTCTATTGCTATACTATCGATTGGTTTTCAACTAATAATTGCACAAAATACCAGTGAAACATGGATTCCGCTTTTCGATGGAAAAACTCTAACCGATTGGAAGGCAAACGAAAGCGTAACTTCGTTTAAGGTTGAAAATGGACAGATTGTATGCGGTGGCCCACGAGCACATCTTTTTTATGTAGGGAAAGTAAACCATGGAACCTTCAAAAATTTCGAGTTAAAAGCTGAAATCAAAACTGCCTTTGATGCAAATTCAGGAATTTATTTCCATACCCAGTTCCAGAATGATGGTTGGCCCGCAAAAGGATACGAGGTTCAGGTGATGAATTCACCATCCAATTCAGAACATAAAAAAACAGGCAGTTTGTATGCAGTGAGAAATGTGTACAAATCACTCGCCAAAGATGGTGAATGGTTTACAATGCACATCATTGTTAAAGGTCAGCAAGTGATGGTTTATGTAAATGGGATTAAGACTGCGGATTATACCCAACCTGTTAATCCTGCACGCGACGCTTCCTTCGCAGCCCGTTTGCTTTCCAGTGGTACGTTTGCTCTTCAGTGTCACGATCCTAAAAGCATGGTATATTACAAAAGTATTGTGGTAAAAATCTTACCAGACGACGCAGTTGCTGAAGCCGGGAAGGATTATTTTACCCCTGAAAAGGCTGCTCAGGTTGATCTGCTAATTAACCAGGGTTATCCGATTATCGATTATCATGTGCACTTAAAAGGTGGCGTTACCATTGAGGACGTCGTAAATAAATCACTGCGTACAGGAATTTTTTGTGGAATAGCTCCAAACTGCGGTGTTGGTTTTCCGGTTGATACCAATGACAAACTTGAACAATATTATGCCGAACGTAAAGATGTTCCGGTGTTCCTTTCGATGCAAGCTGAAGGTCGCGAGTGGGTGAATACCTTTAAAAAAGAATCGATCTCAAAATTCGACTACGTTTTTACCGATGCCATGACCTGGACCAACAACAACGGCAAACGGATGCGTCTTTGGTTAAAAGAAGAAACTGAAGTGGGTGATCCCCAAGTGTTTATGAATATGTTGGTGGATAGGATTCTTTCTGTACTGAACAATGAAAAGATTGATATTTACGCGAATGCAACCTTTATCCCCGAGGAAATTGCCAGTCGATATGACGAACTATGGACAGACGAACGGATGAACAAAGTGGTGGATGGGCTTGTAAAAAATAACATTGCTATGGAAATTAGTTCACGGTATAAAATTCCCAGCGCCAAATTTATCAAACTCGCCAAGTCAAAAGGTGTCAAGTTTTCACTTGGCACAAACAATCTTGATCAGGACTTTGGCAACCTTGATTATAGCATCCAAATGATTAAGGAATGTGACCTAAAACCCTCGGATATTTTCTTTCCTCAACCTGACGGAAAAAAGCCTATACAGTTAAAATAAAGGTAGAATTATGAGCTTTTTAGTTTTAATAGTCTTTATCATTGGGTATATTTTTATTGCCTTTGAAAGCATTGTAAAGATTAATAAAACAGCTATTTCTCTGCTTACAGGAGTCATATGCTGGACCATCTATATCCTGAATCAAACTGATCAGATTCTAGTCTCCGGTCATCTCATGGTGCATTTGGGAGCCATTTCCGGTATACTTTTCTTTTTGATGAGTGCGATGACCATTGTTGAGTTGATAGATGCCCATAATGGATTCGAATTAATAACCAAACACATCCAAACCACCAATAAACTGAAACTATTATGGATAATCGCAATTCTTTCCTTTTTTCTGTCAGCCGTTCTGGATAATCTCACTACTACTATCGTTCTGGTTACCATGCTCCGAAAACTTATTTCTGAACGTAACGATCGATTGATTTTTGCCTCCATC
>JANXXY010000356.1 GCA_025350365.1 Bacteroidales bacterium
GCTGAACTTGTGTTATGGCAAGTATTAAAAGATAAAAAATTGAGCGGACTCAAATTTAGACGCCAACACAGTATTGGAAAATTATATAGCAGATTTTTATTGTCCCTCTGAAAAATTGATTGTTGAAATTGATGGGCGACACCATTTTACAACGGAAGGAATTGCAAACGACATAGAAAGGGATAATCATTTAGACATGATGAATATTAAAGTTCTACGTTTTGAAAATAAGGAAGTACTAACTAATTTAACCAAGGTTCTGAAAGACATAAAAGAATATTTGAAAAAAAAAGGATAATTTAAAATATACAGACTGTTATAGCCGCTTTTCAAGGGGTTGGGGTTAAAAAGTAATAATTTAATACCATTTTCCTCAATTGAATTTGAGCTTTTTGACTTAGTAAAAACGGCATTATTCCCCTTGCTTCCCTTCCTTCATCCCCAAAAACGTTCTGAAATACCCGCATTCCTGAATTATTTCCGTGTAATAGTTAGTTTTGGAAAAATCGCTTCGGAGTTTTTTGCTTTTTGCTTTTTGAAGTATACGCCTGAATGGATAGAATTCTTATCTGATCAGAACAAATATCATTAAAATTCGAAAAAAAATCGCCATCGATGATGAATTGATGCAAAGATGACGATTCCTGCAGAAAATATTCAATTATTTGCCTGAATTGGTTACAAATGCAATATGTTTGCTGTCGGGTGACCAGGAATTTACATTGAAAGACCCCTGACCTCCATATAGATAGGCAATTACCCGTGGCGCACCTCCTGAAGTTGGCATAAGACGCAGTGTAACACGCTTATAAGAAGGATGAGAGTTTAATTCAATGTCTGGCTGAAAGGATATAAAGGCGATCCATTTACCATCAGGTGAAATATGCGGAAACCAGTTATTTAACTCATCAAAAGTAAGCTGTTCTTTCTCACTTCCATCTGGTTTCATCCGCCAAATCTGCATTGTACCACCATTTTTGCTACCATTATAATAAATGTATTTGCCTTCAGGTGAATACTCACAACCGTCAACATGTTCGAGCCGTTGATTGTTAGTCAATGCAATTTCATTACCACCTTTTATTGAATTTTTGTAGATGTTATAAATATTAACACCTTTACGTTGAGCAACATAAACGATTTCCTTGTTGTTGGGCGCCCAACCATGCATGTACGAAGGTGTTTCGGTTGTTACTTCCACAGGAGTGCCTCCACCGAGGGGCAACACATAAACGCTGGATCCTTTGCCATTGTTGCTACTTATAGCCAGCATTTTTCCGTCGAACGAAATACAGTGATCGTTGTTTAGTTGATTGGCCGTACCTGTATTTATCTTTTCAAAAGTACCTCCTTCAATGGGTATTGTATAAAGAGAACCATCCATATTGAAAAGTAATTTTTTACCATCAGGCATCCAGTTTGGCGCTTCAAACCGGTTATTTTTTTCGTAAATTACTTTACGTTTACCATCAAATACATTCATGGTTTCCATGCGGCAACCGATCCAGCCATCTTTTCCCGGGTCGTAAGCTTCGGCAACCGGTTGATCGATTCGTACGTTCCAAACTTTAGCTGTTTCTATCACATCCACTGCATGTGATCCAATGACGATTCCTGCCAATACTTCATCGGGCATGTAGTCCATCATTTTAGAACTTATTTCCTGTAATGGTTCTCCAGGGTTGGCAACCCGCACGATCATGGTTTTGCTTTTTCGTTCCAGTTGGATGATTTGAAAATAATGTTTTTGCGCCCAAATGTCGTCAAACGGATTTTGCATCACGGCGCCCGTTCTTTCTCTCCATTGCATCGCAGTAAGCCCGTCTCCATGAAGAAATCCACCACACATCACAGAGTTGGCGTTATCAGAAGCACGAACCATCCAACCAATTTTACGATGTTCTAAATTAACACCTTCAAATTCAAAATTGGCAGTCAGGATAAAATCGCCTTTCAGTTTATTGTACAGATAATGGTGTTCGTCACGATCAGCCCAGATATTATAACCAGCGCCTTTAATAGTATAGGTTTGTGTGGCTTCATCATACTTGGCGGAACCTGCCAGCTTTGGTGAGCCAATGTCTTTGTTGAACTTAAAAACACCCATAGGTTCCTGAGCGAAAGAATTTATCGTAAGCATACAGAAGAGAAATAAAAATGATTGTTTCATAAATAGTGAATTTATTTAAGTATTTGAATTAATTAGTTTACAGTATACCAGCTGAAATTGCTTTTGTAATAATTTCGACAAGAACACCTACTACTTCAGTTACTTTCGCAATGTTGTTGGACACACTTTTAAGGTGTACATAACTATCGTTGATTTTTTTATTTAACCTTTTAAGATCAGTCAATTTTAATGTCATCGAATCAAGGACTTTTGAGATGTCGTCAGATATTATTTCCCACGACAATGCTTCCAATACCAAAGCCATTTCGTCTAAAACAGCTCTTTCGGGAGAATCAACATTATCGTATGTTCTAAAACTATTCACAACCTTTAAAGCCTCTACAACTTGCTTGTATGTATTAATTTTTTCAGTGTTCATTATTATTTTGTTGACGAGTGAGTTGTTAACTTTTGATAATTAGTATAAATATCCTTTACTGACAGATACAGGTTTTGAGTTTCCGATAAAACATCCTTTATTTTATTTTTTTCCTGAATATTAATCAGCAGTTGTTTATGGGCTTTTTTAATTTTTTCAATTGAGTTAATTGTTTTTTTTGTAAGCTGTTCCAAATTATCAATTCTGGCAATTAATAAGGCTACTTCTTTATTATAGGAATTAGCTAAATAAACTT
>JANXXY010000358.1 GCA_025350365.1 Bacteroidales bacterium
CTCCCTTTTTGAGTCTTCCCCTTCGCTCATTTATTGACCTCTTCTTATGTAAAGAACTTTATCCGCTTTTGCGGTCGCAAAGATAAACTTCATTTTTGATTTAAAAAATAATCCATAGAAAAAAAATTTAACTAATCTTCATACGATTGGATATAAGCATGCTAAAACAGAAAAATTGTTAACATAAGTCGACAGAATCACTCAAAGTTTTTAACTTAGCCGAATATTTACATGTATTAATATAATAAGGTATTCTTGTGGCAAAAAGTTTAGTAATTGTTCCTACATATAACGAATCGGAAAATATTGAAAAAATCATTCGTAAAGTATTCAGCTTAAGCATTAATTTTGAATTGCTAATTATTGAGGATAATTCCCCTGATGGAACTGCAGCAATTGTAAAGAGTTTAATGACAGAATTTTCGGATAGACTTCATATACTGGAACGCTCTGAAAAATTAGGTTTAGGAACCGCTTACATTGCAGGGTTTAAATGGGCAATGGCCAATAAATACGATTTTATATTTGAGATGGATGCCGATTTTTCGCATAATCCTGAGGATTTAGTTCATCTGTATAATGCCTGCTTCGAAGGAGGCGCCGATATGGCTATCGGATCGCGTTACAAATCGGGTGTAAACGTTGTTAACTGGCCAATGGGAAGAGTATTAATGTCTTATCTTGCCTCGAAATATGTACGATTTGTTACTGGTATGGACATCGCCGATACTACTGCCGGATTTAAATGCTATACCCGAAAAGTATTGGAGACCATCGATCTGGATAAGATTAAGTTCAAAGGGTATGCTTTTCAGATTGAAATGAAATTTACGGCATGGAAATCGGGATTCACCATTGTTGAAGTACCCATTATCTTTACCGATAGAAAGGCCGGATCGTCCAAAATGAGTGGTGGCATATTTAATGAAGCTCTATGGGGAGTGGCGCTTATGAAATTCAAAAGCTATTTTAAACACTATAATAAGAAAGTATAAAGTAATTAGTAATCAGGAGGGGCCCACCTGGGTACTTACCAAGTTATTGCCCCTTTTTAGGGGTTGGGATTAAAAAAGATAACTTATAAAACTCTACTCTTTAATATTATTATCATGAAACAAGGAACATTGATTAAGGATGCAATTATTGTTAATGAAGGCATAGAAGTTGAAGGCAGCGTATTAATTGAAGGCCGCCATATTGCTAAGATATTCCTTTCGGAAATTCCGGATGATGTGTTGAAATCATCGCAAATTAATGAGGCAAAAGGCAAATACCTTATTCCCGGAATTATTGATGATCAGGTGCATTTTCGCGAACCTGGGCTTACTCACAAAGCCGATATTTACACCGAGGCAAAAGCTGCCATTGCCGGTGGAGTGACATCCTTCATGGAAATGCCTAATACGAGCCCACAGACTACAACACAGAAATTATTAGAAGAGAAATATATATTAGGTTCACAAAAATCGCTTGCCAATTTCTCCTTTTATATAGGGGCAACCAATGATAATATCGAAGAACTTCTAAAGACGGATCCTAAAAATGTGTGTGGTATCAAAATATTCATGGGAGCATCAACAGGCAATATGCTGGTTGACAATCCGGAAACTCTTGAACAGATATTCAAGCGTGCCAAACTTCTGATTGCTGTTCATTGCGAGGACGAACCAACTATTCGAAAGAATACAAGTATCTATCTGGAAAAATATGGCGATGATATACCTATCGCCTGCCATCCACTTATCCGAAGCGAAGAAGCTTGCTATCTTTCCAGTTCCTATGCCGTGCATTTAGCTCAAAAACACAACACACGTCTGCATGTGCTGCATTTATCTACCGCAAAGGAGATGGACCTTTTCACCGACAAGGGGAAAATTGGTAAAAAAAGGATCACCAGCGAGGTTTGCGTACATCATTTGTGGTTTGACGACCATGATTATGAACGTCTTGGAAACAAAATAAAATGGAATCCTGCAATTAAGACAAGATACGACAAGGAAAAACTTCTTGAAGCATTGCTAAATAATACGCTGGATGTGATAGCTACCGATCATGCACCGCACACGCTCGAAGAAAAAGGACATACCTATATTAAAGCGCCATCGGGAGGGCCATTGGTGCAACATTCGCTTAACGTGATGCTGGAATTGCATCATCAGGGAAAAATATCGCTTGAAAAAATTGTTCAGAAGATGAGTCATCATCCTGCTGAGATTTTTCAGGTAAATAAACGTGGATATATCCGTGAAGGATATTTTGCGGATTTAGCACTAATTGACCCCAAAAGGGAATGGACCGTTTCGAAAGATAATATCTTGTACAAATGCGGATGGTCGCCATTTGAAGGCCAGAAGTTTACAGGTAAAGTGACACAGACTTTTGTGAACGGAAACCTGGTGTATGATGAAGGGATATTCAATGAAGACACGAAAGGGATGAGACTGGAGTTTAACAGATAGAATCGATGGATGAAGATAGAAATCAGAAGTAACAGCAACCAATAAAACAACATCTCAGATTCGAACCATTACCCCTGTATCTTCCTCAACAGCTCCATGGCTCTGCCAATACCATTCACCGGTTCGGAGCTCATGGTTAACTTATCTTTCGTCTCTTTCATTTGGAATAATCGCGGATTATTCTGCACAAAATGAATCACTTTCTCAAAAACAGGCGTTTGATAATAAGCTGATTGCTGGTTGGATACAAACATTACAAGCATGCGTCCGTTTTTTAAAATGATTTTTTCAAAACCTAACGATTTTGCGATCCATCGCATCCGAACAATATTTAAAAGTTCCCGGGAAGGCTCTGGTAATGTTCCGAATCGGTCGGTTAGCTGTTTCTCAAATTCTAAAAGCTTATCCTCGGTTTCTATACTATCAAGCTCGCGATAAAGTCGCACACGCTCAGTTACATTGCGGATATAGGCATCAGGAAAAAGAAGTTCCAAATCGGTATCCACCTGGCAGTCAAGCAGGAAATCGGATATTGGGGATCGAGGGTCGTTTTTAGTGGATTGTTGTTCAGTGATAGCATCGGTATCAAATACTGCAGCAAACTCCTCATCGCGAAGTTCGAGCATTGCCTCGTTGAGGATCCGCTGATAGGTTTCGAAACCAATCTCGGAGATAAAACCACTCTGCTCGCCACCTAACAGGTTTCCGGCACCACGGATGTCCAAATCCTGCATGGCGATATTAAATCCGCTGCCGAGCTCCGAAAATTCTTCGATGGCTTTCAGTCGCCGACGTGCTTCCTGCGTTAAAACGCTATAAGGAGGAGCCATCAGATAGCAGAATGCTTTTTTGTTAGAGCGACCCACTCTTCCGCGTAACTGATGAAGATCGCTCAACCCAAAGTTTTGCGCCTGATTAACTATAATGGTGTTTGCATTAGGTATATCAAGACCCGACTCCACAATGGTGGTTGAAATAAGTACATCGTAATCGCCCCTGATAAAATCAAGCATAATTTGTTCCAGCTTCTCTCCTTCCAATTGACCATGTGCAAAAACTACTTTAACATTTGGACACAGTTTTTGGATGAGCAGCTGCATCTCAGGAAGATTTTGTACCCTGTTATGTATAAAAAATACTTGTCCGCCACGATCCACCTCAAATTCGATAGCTTCCTGAATTATTTTTTCGTTGAATGTATGAAGTTCAGTTTGAATGGGATGTCGGTTTGGAGGAGGAGTATTGATGATGGACAAATCGCGCGCTCCCATCAATGAGAATTGGAGCGTTCGTGGTATGGGAGTTGCCGTCATGGTTAGCGTATCTACATTCACGCGTAAACCTTTGAGCTTTTCCTTTACCGCAACACCAAACTTCTGTTCCTCATCGATAATCAACAACCCAAGATCCTTAAATTTTATATCCTTTCCAACGAGACGATGCGTTCCAATAATGATATCAACTTTCCCGGCTTCGACATTTTTAATGGTTTCTTTCTGCTCTTTGGCCGATTTCAATCTGCTGATATAATCGACGGTACACGGAAATTTTTCCAAACGATCTTTAAATGTCTGAAAATGCTGCAATGCCAAAATGGTTGTCGGAACCAGCACTGCCACCTGTTTATTATCGGTTACAGCTTTAAAAGCAGCCCTTATAGCAATTTCTGTCTTCCCAAAACCAACGTCGCCGCAAATAAGGTGATCCATGGGATGCGGTAATTCCATTCCTTCTTTTACAGAAATGGTGGCCTTCAATTGATCGGGCGTATCTTCGTAAATAAATGAAGCCTCCAATTCCTCCTGCATATAGGTATCGGGGGCAAAAGCGAACCCTGGCGAATCCTTTCTCTTGGCGTATAATGCAATGAGTTCTCGGGCAATGTCTTTCACCTTTTTCTTGGTGTTCTGCTTCATGTTTTGCCATGCAGGAGTTCCAAGTTTATATATCTTTGGAGGTGCGCCCTCCTTTCCCCGGTATTTTGATATTTTGTGAAGATTATGAATATTTACATAAAGCACATCGTTATCGCGATACACCAGACGAATAGATTCCTGCTGATGACCGTTTACTTCCACCTTTCCTAAACCACCAAATACGCCAATTCCATGATCGATATGCACCACATAATCTCCAGGTTGCAGTCCCCGGAGCTCGTTGAGCGAAAAGGAATCGCTCCGGACAAATTGCTTATTAATGCGATATTTATGATAACGTTCAAAAATCTGATGATCGGTATAGATACAAACTTTCAGCAGGTTATCAATAAAACCTTCGTGAATTGAGTTTACCAGAGGGTTAAAAGTAACTTTATGCGGCAGGCTAAAGAAAATATCTTTCAGTCGCTCAATCTGTTTAGGATTTTCACTCAACAAATATAATTTGAATCCTTTTAACTTATACTCGGAAAGATTCTCGGAAAGAATCTCAAAATTTTTAC
>JANXXY010000442.1 GCA_025350365.1 Bacteroidales bacterium
GGTTTTTCAATGCCTCACGTCGTGTGGATGAGCCATTTTTTTCGATTTCTGAAACGTATTCTTTTTTTGTTTTATTGAATAAACCTATCAGGTTATCAATTCCATAACCCTTTTCCTTAGAGAATACCAGAAAAAGTAACACCAACGCCTCAATAAATATTTTGTCAACGATGAATAAATGCCCTTCGCTTGCATTCATCAGCGCATTGCCGAAAGGAGGGTAAGCAAAATAGTACATGGTTAAAAGCAAAGTGCCTGCAAAAGAAGCAAATCGAATAAATATTCCAATAAATAGTCCAACTCCAATCAGTAAGAGTCCATACATGTTTAAAATGTCAATTACCTTCAGAAATGAGGGCGAACTTGCCAGCCAATGGTAAAAACCGGCTAAAAAACCCGTAGAGTTCTGCAGGTACCCCATGGAGGTCCAGTTACTTTGTAAAATCTTTGATAACCCTTCGTACAAAAAGTGCCATCCAACGGCTATTCTTAGAATTGTTAAAAAAAGAGGGCGAAAATCCATTTGTTTTAAACTTGTAATATATTTGCTTTTTTAGTAGTTCATTCAATTCCTAAACTCTTTTGTATTTGTTCCAATGATTTGCCTTTGGTTTCGGGAAGGAATTTCCAGACAAAAACTAGATGCAATAGCATCATAACGCTAAAGAACATGAAAGAGTGTCCACCGCCTATGGCAGGGTTATTTGCAGCAACCGGAAATGTCCATGAAATTATAGCAGCGCCAAACCAATGTGTAAAACTGCCAAGTGCTTGCCCTTTACCACGAACCGCATTAGGGAAAATCTCCGATATAAAAACCCAGATGACGGCGCCCTGCGAAAAGCCAAAGAAGGCAATGTACCCTACCAGATACCACATAACAGCGCCGCCACCAAAATCATGCGTATAAAAGGCTCTGGCGACGAGCCCCATAAAAACAATCATCCCAACTGAACCAATGAGTAACAATGTGCGGCGTCCGAATTTATCAATGATAAACATAGCAAGAATGGTAAAAATTAAATTTGTTAAGCCAATCATTACAGATTGTAACATGGACGCATTTGCCCCTAATCCAGTCATTTCAAAGATTCGTGGAGCATAATACATGATGGCGTTAATGCCGGAAAGTTGGTTAAATGCAGCTAGCAATACCGCATAAATAATTGGGCGTAAATACTTTCGTGTGAAGAGTTTTTCGGACGAAGTGGTCGAATGTATTGTCAGCGATTGTTCAATCTCAGCAATTTCCGAATCGGCATCTTCACGACCACATAGCAGAAGCACATTTCGGGCTTTATCAATACTTCCACGTTTAACAAGCCATCGGGGACTATCGGGTATTAGAAACAACAATCCGAAGAAAATGAACGAAGGAAATGCCACCACACCAAGCATCCATCTCCAGGCTTGGTCTCCGGAATCGGCCAGCAGATAATTGGAAAGGAATGCGATAAGAATACCCATTACTATATTAAGCTGGAAAAGAGCCACCAATCGGCCTCTGAGATGAGCAGGTGCAATCTCTGCAATATACATGGGCCCAATAACAGACGATGCGCCAATACCAACACCTCCCAGAAACCGCGCAATTACCAGAATCAGCCAGCTTGGAGCAAACGCACAGCCCAATGCGGAAAGTCCATAAAGCACAGCGATGAATATCAATGCCTTTTTTCGACCAAAGATTTCGGAAGGCTTCCCGGCCGCGAGAGCTCCAAATACAGTTCCTATAAGAGCGATAGCAACAGTAAAGCCATGCCACCAATTGGTAAGTTGATACAATTGCTGGATGGCTTTTTCAGCTCCCGAAATTACAGCGGTATCTAATCCAAACAATAGACCACCCAATGCAACAATTAGCGAATAGGCTATTACTCTTCGATATGATTTCATAGAATGTTAAGTAGTTAGTGAATTAAGGAATTTTCTATTCTGTTGCCGAATTTTATTGTCAGATGGTGGCTAGAATGCCTCCATCAACATAAACAATCTGGCCGTTTACAAAATTTGAAGCCTCCGAAGCAAGAAATACTGCCGCCCCTATTAATTCTTCGGGCTTTCCCCATCGTCCCGCCGGAGTGCGTTCGATTAACCAGCTGTTAAATTTTTCGTCTTTTTGTAAAGCATTAGTCAATTCGGTTTCGAAATAGCCCGGCCCAATGCCATTTACCTGAATGTTGTGTTTAGCCCATTCTGCAGCCATTGCTTTGGTAAGCATTTTAACACCACCTTTGGCTGCTGTATAAGCAGCAGTTGTGTTGCGTGCAACCTCGCTCATCAGGGAACATATGTTGATGATTTTTCCGGATTGATGCTCTATCATTCCCTGAACCACATGTTTACTTACTTTATAAACGCTATTAAGGTTAGTATTTATTACATTATTCCAGTCGTCTTCAGGGTAATTTTCCAATGCCGCCCGATTAATGATGCCTGCGTTATTTACCAGAATATCAATTTTCCCAAGTTCATATTCCATGGCTTTAATGGCTATGTCGATTTCTTCTATATCAGTAACGTCAAATAGGTAGCCGTATGCTTCTATTCCAATCCTTTGGAATTTTCCTAGTGCTTCTTCAAGCTTAACTGGATTGCGGGCGCTAATGGCGATTGTGGCGCCATGATCTGACAATCCTTTGGCAATGGAAAAACCAATTCCCTGTGTGGCGCCAGTAATGAGAGCAATTTTCCCGCTTAGGTCAAATAAATTTTTAGTCATTGTATATGAAGTTTCATACACAAATATATCACTATTGCCGAAGTATCTATGAAATTGGCACTGAAATTAACCTGATTTAATCACTTAAAATTGATAATTGCATCTTGACTTGTGACCTTAAAACCTATACAAATATTTCAACTTAAAGTTTAATGAACCTTCGGTGATGGTAAATCTATCAAACGGATCGGTTGCAAGCGAATTCCATACAAGAATCATTTCTTTTCCGGGTTTTAATATCCACCGAAAACGTGATTGCCATCCCATATTTTTCGAGAAATTGTCATACTGGGCAAAATTGTACAACGTAATATTGGGACTAAACAGAAAGTTAGCATTTAAACGATATATCTCAGCAGTAAAGCTTCCTTCAGGCAATGATACCATATTTTGCGATGCTTCCACTCCAACATATACAGGAACAGCTATTTTATAGCCCAATGCTCCGGTTATGTCTTTCCGCGTTCCATTGTAAAAATTACCAAAACTGTAATGAAAAGAGCTCCAAAAAATACGCCGGCGGGCACTTATCAAATCAATATTTTGTAGCCAAAAACGATATGTTCCCAAGGGTACACTATAAATAGAATACATGGTAAAGCTTTTATTCAGATATTCATACTGTGATGTTGATGTAAGACTGATTTCGTCGCCCGAATTAAAACGGATAGTGCCAGGCTTGAAATTGATTGATTGTGTTAGTAATTTATTATGAACATCGGTGATGTGATCGATGCCGAAACCAGTAAATACCTGTAGGATACCTAGCTTTCCAGGACGGGGTCCAAGGGTTAAGTTTCCGTAGCTTTCGCGTACACCTGCTCGTGGAACAAAGCCAATACCTGCCACAAAATTATCCTGAATCTCATGGAATCCTGCCAGAAATGAAATCAAATCATTAGGGTAGGAGAGCGCTGCACCGTATGAGAGATCCTTTCCATTTAGGTTCTGTGTATTCGATTTAATTCCAAACATGGTAAATGAAAGATTTTTATTTGCAAGAAATTTTGAGGTAACCAAATGAGCATCAAAACCAGTGGTGAAATTTTCTCCTTTTGACACAGCATTCCCATAAGTGCCTATAATACCTACTGATGATTGTTGACCAAGATTATATGACAAGCGGGCAACGGCAAAATCGTTATTGCCAGAACTGCGGTCGTCGTTGACGTATTGCATTCCGAGGTTCAGTTTTCCGGCCTGACCGGTAATTTTGGTTCCCCAGTTAATTGGGATAGGTGTACCCAGTGAATCGAGACCCATTCGACGCGAAAAAAACGTCATAATGTGCTGAGAGTATGGGTTTGAATCATCACCCTCTATCCCAAAATGGAAGTAGTTGGCACCATCCAGAAAGAAATCTCGTTTCTCGGGGAATAACAGGCCAAATCGGGTTAGATTGATTTGTCGCGTGTCTACCTCGGTTTGTGCAAAATCGGTATTGATGGTAAGAGCACTTTTTATTCCCGGTGATATCTGGTAAAACAAATCTAATCCGCCATTGGCCTTGTATTTTGGACTATTTCCTTTTTTGGTTATCAATCCTAACAGGCCATAAGGTATGGCATCTAATCCAATGCCCTGTGTTATATTTTCCAAACCTTCAAGTAAACCTGCGTCAGAAATCTGGAAACGATAAGTATCCACATTAGCAACCGGCCAATACGAAGCTTCCTGTTTGCGCTTAATATTTCGAATAATTTTCATCCCCCAGGTAGTTTGGCTTTTTTTAAAGCTAAGTGTTTTAAATGGAATGGCAAGTTCTGCATCCCAGCCTTTATCGTGAATCCGGGCACGGCCTTCCCATATACCATCCCAATCTTTGTTTAGTGTTCCTCCATTTTCACTTACAATGGCATCACCTATCGATCCCCGTGGTCCAATTTGAAACCAGTAACCGTTTCGCTTGTCCAGAAAAGTGTCGAAAATGACCTGTACACGGTCATCGTCTCCAAGACTGACATCGCGAGCCATTTCTTTGGCAGTTATTCCTTTCGGATCGCCATAACAGTGCATTCCAATATATATGAAATTTGCGTCGTAAGCGACATAGACCTCGGTTGGTTCGGAAACAGGTTGATTGGTTTGTGGTTCGCGTTGAATAAATTCCGTAATAGGGGTAATGTTTTTCCAAGCTTCATCGTTAAGTAATCCATCGATTTTTGGAGGTATTGTAATGTGGATTGCTTTCACCGATTTCTGACCTGACACCGATGCTGAAATGCTTGATATTATGATAATGGAGTATAAAATTCGAATATTAAACATCAGATAATTTTAAAGTAAGCTTATTTAATGATATAATCTATTGCGTTGTAATTATTCGGGGATCAACAACAACAAATCATCGTCTATAATAAATGTTTCGAGGGACGCATTGTAGGTAATTCCTTTTCTGAAAGACTCAATCCACGGGTTGATGAACTGAACCTGTTTTCTCCAAGGTATTCTCCTTTTCCTGTGGTGAACTCAAAGTCCTCTGAGTCTGGAAAAAAATCTTATTTATGTGT
>JANXXY010000477.1 GCA_025350365.1 Bacteroidales bacterium
CGTGAGAAATCTCATAAATCCATTTTTGCTCATTGAGTGGTTTATAATAAAAAGTAAAGGTAAAACTTCGTAGGTACAACATCGGATAATCATATTTTTTTAAATCAAAACATTTTAAACCCTTAATCCGTTTGGTTTGTATGTTTAATACTTTGGTTTATTTTTTTAAGGTATTGATATTGAGTGCAAACTCAAAAACTGAATAACTAGTTATTAATCAATTATTTTCAAATTGCCCCATTTTCAAATTATCAAATTTAACGAAGTGTTGTAAGTTATATGTAAGTTATTACGTTTTCATACTGTTGTTTCTAATAAATTCTGAGTTATTCCGATATTTGTTTGAACAAAGTTAGATTGTCAGTTATTTATAGATTATCGAATATCTAAAATAAATTTATCATGATTAAAATTGCCGTCATTGGAACCGGAGGTGTAGGGGGATATTTTGGAGGGAGACTGGCAATGGCCGGCAACGACGTTGCCTTTATTGCGCGTGGCGAACATATGAGGGCCATGAAAGAAAATGGTCTTCACGTAAAAAGCATCAAAGGCGATTTTGTTATAAATCCCGTAAAGGTTACTGATCAATTTGGCGAGATCCGTCCTCCCGATTTGGTGATATTGACCGTGAAAGCATGGCAGGTAACAGATATGGCTCACAAACTAAAATCCATAATCAAGCCCGAAACCATCGTTTTACCAATGCAAAATGGGGTATTGGCATCCGATGAATTAATAGCTGTGCTGAATCCCCGGAATGTTATCGGTGGATCATGTCGTATCTTCAGTAAAATTGAGGCGCCGGGAGTAATTAACCATTATGGCATTGAACCTACTATTATCTTTGGTGAACTCGATCATAAAAAAACGGATCGGCTGCAAAATATCAAAAATATATTTGATGAGGCGGGTATTGTTTCGAAACTTTCCGATGACATTCATACGGAATTATGGATGAAGCTGATGGTGATATGCGTTGGAGGATTATTGGCTATTACCCGTTCGCCATATGGAGCAGTGAGAGAACAGAATGAAACTCGCAGTCTGATGCGCGAATTGTTGCAGGAGATTTATATGGTATCGCAAAAGGCAGGAGTGAACATAGAACAAGCATATGTTGATCAAACCATGGCGTATATTGATATGTATCCTTATGACTCTACTACTTCTCTGGCTCGCGATATTTGGGACGGGAGACCTTCAGAAATAGAATATCAAAACGGGACAATTGTTGCTTTGGGATCGAAATATGGTGTGGATACTCCTGTAAACCGGTTTGTATATTATTGTTTACTACCTATGGAAACAAAAGCACGGAATAGATAGGTTGTTTTTATAATTGGCTATTCACTTACGCATAAAAGTTTTATTTAGCAGGACAACATTTCAGGTATGTTTTTTGTTAAGTGAACAAACGGGATCAATCATTCTTTCGCCAATTTGATTGACAGGTTGATTTTTATTTAAAAATATCCTTGTTGAAGTACTTCGGCTTTGACCGTTCAAAACCTATTTTTTTTTATGAAGTGAATTTTAAAATTATGTGTAAAATTTTTTGGATGATTTTTAATGGAAAATGAAAATATAACAACACAAAAAAGACCCTTTCGCGGAATACGAATTGCAATGAAAATTGTACTTTGGATGGTCGTTATTGTTGCCAGTATTATTTTACTGGTTTTTTTGCTGGTGCAGCTACCTTATGTACAAAATCGTATTAAAGATAAAGTAATTGCAAGCTTGTCGGAGAAATTGCAGACTAAGCTGGAAGTAAAAAATTTGCATTTAAGTCTGGGCGGGGAGATTGTTATCGAAGGTATATTTATGACCGACTTGCAGCACGACACCTTGCTTTACGCGGATAAAATACGCCTGTCGTTTGAACCGACGGCATTATTTCATAAGCGTATCGAAGTGATTGCCTTAGATTTGGACAAAGTTTTTTTAAATTACCTTATCTCAGATGTTTCCGGGAAAACCAATATCGATTTTATTTTTAAAGCATTCGCTGATACTGTATCGAAACCCAAAAATACCCCGTCAGTTTGGAAGGTTACCATTAATCGCATTAAATTAAATGATGCACGTGTAAATTACAACAATAAAGCCGACAGTATAACTTTGAGCTTAAAGGTTGGACAATCGATAGTGGAACTTCCGCAAACTGACATTATGTTAAAACGTTATGTGGTAAAGTCTCTCTTTTTGGGCAATACGCAGGGGAAATTTACCTCGTATGCCAAAATTACCGGAAAAGTAAAAGATAAGCAGCCTATTGTTAACGATTCCCTTAAAAATAGCTCTAAAGGATTAGTGATGGTCACCATTGTTAAAAAAATAACAATAAAAAACAGTTCATTTATACAGTCCGATCTGGTTACCAGTGCAACGGGATATTATAGTATTGATAGCGTTTTGATTATACCTGATACCATCGACCTTACAAAAAGGATACTTGCTATCAATCAATTGATTATTTATCATGGAATTATATCAGTAAAAAATGCCAAAGGTACAGCGCAAGTTAAGGCAGAAAATGGCAATACGGCAGTCGTTGACAACACAGCGTGGAATATCTCACTACGAAACAGTGCAGTAACCCTCGATAGCATTGAATTTGGGAATATTAATGCTGAGGGATTAGGTAACGTTTTGTATAGTCCGGTTATTTCGCTTTCTAATTTTGAATTGAAGGCAAATAATAATTTTTATACGTCAGATTCCTGGAACAGTAATATTGCCTCCTTACAATTTCTTGATAATAAAACCGGTCAGAAAACATATCTTTCTCTACACACATCCTTTGCATCCGGTCGTATTTCTGCCGAATCGGTCAAATTTAAAACGGGGTCGTCAACACTCAATGCAAATGCCACGGCCAAACTATCTCATCCTGTAAAAGGCACAATTCCTGATTTTCAACTGCACATTCTTTCTTCATCCTTGTATCGTGATGATTTTGCCCCCTACATTTCATTGCAAAGTATCATGCATCGTTATTCAATACCTAATCATATAGAACTTACCTGTAATCTTTCGTCGTTAAAACAACATGTTGAAGGAGAGGGATCTCTAATTACCGATTTGGGAAATGTTACATTTCAAACACAATTATTTCAAGGTGTTCCATTAACTACCAGCACGTATAACGTCGATGTAAAAACAGAAAATCTGGAAATTGGTAAAATAATGATGAACCCTGCTTTGGGTCCGGTTACTGCTAACATTCAGGTGGAAGGCGAAGGTACCGACCCATATACCATGAATGCCAGTGCGAATATCGTTATTGATGCTTTTTCACAAAATAATCGGGTTTATCGGAACGTGCAAGTAAACGGCAATCTGATGGCTGGAGATGTTTTAATAAACGCCCTGTCCGACCTGCCCGATGCAAAATTGCAATTGACAGCAGCCGGTCATTTGAGTCGCGAGGCAACTAATATTCATTTGAAGACTTCCATTCAAAACATCGATTTGCGGGCACTTGGTCTAATAAAGGACACGATGGCTTTTTCAGGATATATTTCTGCATATTATAATGGTACTGATTTTAATCATTTTAATGCGGGGGCGGATACTTTTCAAGTTCACATAATTTTACCCGAACAGGAATTGAATCTTCATAACAAGGCAACGTATAAAATTAAAGGCGATACCGTGAATGCTTTCTTTGATTCAGAGCTGTTTACGTTCACCTATTCCGGAAATATGCATTTTAACGAAATTCCAAAATCACTTGGCAGATATTTGGGTAAATTCGATGTGGCGAATGAGAAAAAATCTCACCTGCAAGATTCAGACTTTTTTAAAGTTGATATTGTGCTTAAAAATTTAACTGCTCTTGAGACATTATTTCCTAAGCCGTTGTATATTTCAGAAAAAGGCAATATCACAGCCTCAATGGCTAAAGGCAATTTTACCGCGGGAGCAGATTTTAAATCCATTGAATACGGCGACTACGAATTTGAAAAAATTAAACTTCGCATCAATGGTCAGGATTCCACTTTGGGGATGGATTTTTCCATAGGTAGCGTAAATACTCCTATTCAACTTATACATGACATAAATATTTCAGGAAAATACAATGCAGGTCTGTTTGAAAGCAGGTTAAAATTTTTGGATGAAAAAAGTAATCCCTGGTTTAATATAGCGATGGGAGGAAACGTGAAAACCAAGGAACGCCTTTTTACCCTTCACGATTCATTATTGTTGAACTATCAACATTGGAATATTCCAGCCAATAATAAGATTGTTGTCGGGGAAAAGGGACTTACGTTTAGTGATGTATCTCTCAATAATAGCGATAAGCAGATTCAATTTAAGGATAATACGGCGCATCCCGAGGAATTGGGAATTGAATTCAAAAATCTGAATATGTCTTCTATTTCAGCTGTTTGGAAAGGGGATTCAACCGCATTCACTGGTTTATTATCCGGGAATGCCAATACTTTTCATTTACTTGATAAATTACAACCAGTTGTTTTTAATGCCGAAATTGCACTGAAGGACATCACAGTTACAAAACAAAAGGTAGGTAACCTTTCATTACGTGCCTCCAATACGGCAAATCCGGATATTGCCAACATCGATTTAAATATTGGTCGCGATAGCATGCTTTTTAGCCTGAAAGGAGATTACGGCCTCAAGAAAGGTCAGCCCATGCATTTCAATCTAAATACCAAAAATTTCAATATTGCCAGTCTTGCTCCTTTTACTGATAAGTTTATTTCAGAACCACGCGGATATATCAATTCTTCGCTGGATATTTCGGGAAGCACAACCAAACCGTCCTTTAGTGGTAACGTGGGGTTTAAAAATATTTACATGTTTGTAAACGGACCTCAAACTGCATTTCAGGTTAACGATCAGCAGATAACTTTCAATAATAATAGCGTTAATTTCAATTCTTTTACTATTGATGATGATTCGGGAAATCCATTGGTAATCAATGGTAGCATTATTGTTAATGACTTCAAAAATATTCGGTACGACTTACAAATAAAACCAAATAATTTTCTGGCATATAATGTTAGTGCAATAAATCAACCTGATAAAAAAAGTAAAGCATTGGTATCCGGAGATATTTCGGTTAAAGGCCTAAATAACTTTCCTGTAGTAGTAGCAAATCTGCAACTGGACGAAGGATCTTCGTTGTATTATAAGGTTTCAAAACATAATACCAATGTTTCATCGAAGGGGATTGTGGAATTTTCAGGAGCTCATGTGGCTAAGTCAGAGCCATCATCTACATCCATTATGCAAAACCTTAACCTTACGGCTAATATTTCGATAGCCGACGGCACGCCATTTACGATTATTACAGATCCGGCCAGAAACATGGGATTAAATCTTACCGCCGGAGGTATTTTAAGTTTAAAGCAACTTCCTGCCCAATCGCCCTATCTTAGTGGAAAGGTTAATATTACAGGAGGAAACTATACGTTAGCTATAAGTGGATTAAAACGTACATTTGCCATATCAGACAGCAGTACGATTTCGTGGGATGGAAATATTTCCAATCCTGATATGAACTTAAAAGCATATTATACAGTTAATACCCCTTCAGCTGAATTAATGGGTTCGAGTGATCAAAAATATTTAACGGCTATCCCTTTTCTTGTAAACATGAATATCCAGGGACAGCTGTCTCAGCCAACTTTTCATTTTCAGCTTTCGTTGCCTCGCGAATATGAAAATACTTATGGAGATGTAGCTGCCAGACTCCAGATAATCAACAGCAACGAGACTGAATTAAACCAAAAAGCAATATACTTACTTCTCTTTGGAAGTTTTGGTTTTGCAAATTTTACAAATATTATCAATAATGGATCTGGCGGCACCAATGCATTAATATCTAATGCACTAAATCAGTTTACTTCTCAAATGATCCGATTTGTAGATTTGCATTTTGATCTACAATCTTTTGATAATTATGGTGGAACAACCGGTGAAAACCTTCGTACTCAAATGAAAGTGAGCGTTGCAAAAAAGTTTCTTAATCAAAGGTTATCCACTCAATTGGGAGGTACATTTGTTTTGCAGGGAGATGTGAAGGAGCAAAAGAAATCATTTTTTGACAAAATTGTACCGGAGTTTAATGTGGAATATACATTAAATAAGCAACGTACATGGAAGGTAAAAGGGTTTCGGCAAAGTGAATACAGAGGGCTGGTGGAGGGTAAAGTAGTTAGCCTTGGTACCGGTGTAGTGTTTGAAAAAAATTATGATCATCCGAGAGATCTGTTCCGCAAAAAAAACAAAAAGAAAGAATCATTTTCACAAATTCTAAACTCTAAAAAATGATTCGGTATACCTGCGATAAACAATTAAACATGCATCGGGTATACCTGTTTCCAATGCTTCTCTGTTTAACATTACTTTATTCGTGCCTTGGAACAAAAAAACTTGGTCCGGATCAATTACTATACAGCGGATATATCTTCAAAATTCATAAGGATACTGTAATTGAGGGTCAACGAAAAATTGTATCTATTTTACATGATAATGTCTATCCAGAAGTAAATAGCAAAATATTAGGGATACCGGTTAAATTGATTGTTTTTAATACGATGGGGAAAGCTAAACAAAGAAATGGAATACGAGGATACCTCAAATATAATTACGGTGAACCGCCTGTATTGATGGAGGATGTTCCGGTTGATGAAGTGAGTGACTATCTTGAAGATTTATTAAAAGCCAACGGTTATCTGAATTCGCATATTACTACAGAAATAACGCAGGTGCATTCGGATAAAAAACAACGCAAAATCATTTATCATTGTTACCTTAATCCACCTTACCACATCCTGAATATTACCAACGGAATAAAAGATACGGCTATTCTGAGATTAATGCTTTTAAATGCATCTAAAACCGTGTTGCATGCAAATGATCGGTACGAATTGGCTAAACTGAAGGAAGAACGGCAACGCATCGATCACCTGTTAAAACAAAACGGTTATTTTTATTTTTCACCGGAATATCTAATTTACAAAGCTGACTCCACCATCGGAAAACGGGAAATTAATTTGAACCTGCAAGTAAAACCGGATATTGAACCTGCGAATCTTCGTCCGTGGCATGTAAACAGTGTGCTATTAGTAAATAATACTGTTGCAGATTCTGTGCCTGATGCCGACAAGGTAACCATTAAAGGTGTTGATTTAGTGCTGGGTAAAGCATTCCGTCCTAAAGCCATTCGTCAATTTGTGCTTTTTGAAAAAGGTGATCTTTTTACTTATCAGAAATATAACCTGAGTAATAAAAACCTATCATCCATTGGAGCTTTTAAGTATACCAATATGGATATTTCTCCTGATTCACTTGCCCCAAATACGCTTAATATTTTGGTTAACCTTGTGCCATACGAACAACGAAATTTTAAAGCGGAGGCGGATATTATCAGCAAATCGAATCATTTTGCCGGTCCTGGTTTGGGAATCAGTCATACAAACCGCAATTTGTTTGGCGGCGCGGAACAATTTACAATTAAGTTGAATGGGAGTGCAGAAGCTTATTTTTAC
>JANXXY010000027.1 GCA_025350365.1 Bacteroidales bacterium
CAACAACTACAATTTCATCAAGTTGTTGGATACGGTGTACAAAAACGTACCAATGTTATTGGTGCCGTTTCGTCAGTAGGTGGTGAAAAACTCCAGTCAATTTCGGCAATGAACGTGTCTAATGCCATTTCAGGTCTTGTATCAGGTGTAACAGTTATGCAACAAAGTGGTGAACCTGGACAAATGACTCCGCGTATTATGATACGTGGAAGAAGCACCCTTAATAACACAACAGATGTTAATAGCCGTGCGTCAAACGATCCTAAAATTGCTCCAACAGCATTAGTGGTTATTGACGGTGTGCCTGGACGCTCCCTTGAGGAGATTGACCCTGCAGATATTGAAAGTCTGTCTGTTTTAAAAGATGCTTCTGCCGCGATATACGGAGCCCAAGCAGCAAATGGCGTAATTCTTATTCAAACAAAATCAGGAAAGGAAGGGAAACCACGTTTGAATTATCAATTTTATCAGGGTATTATGAACGCTACTAAAATTCCTGAAGTTACCGATGCTGCTGAATATGCAACCATGCTTTCGGAATTTCAGGTAGCACAGGGTAAAGCTCGCACATATTCTGATGCCGATATTGCTCTTTTTAAAAACGGAAAAGATCCATGGAAACATCCAAACACAAACTGGTATAATGATCTGATTAAAAAATGGACTACCACCAGCCGCCACAATCTCTCCCTTGACGGTGGTACAAAAGGAACGAAATATTATGTTTCATTAGGATATAAGACTGATGATGCATTTTATAAAGCATCTTCCACCAAATACAAACAATATAATGTGCGTACAAAACTGGATATGGCCATTACCAGTTGGTTAAAAACAGGTATTGAAGTTGCCGGTTTTTTTAACAACAGTACATACCCTTTTAAGAGCGCAGGTGCCATTGTAGGCCAATCAACCCGTTTGCTTCCGACCACTATTTCGCGCTGGCCAACAGGAGAATCAGGACCCGACA
The DNA here is from genome assembly GCA_025350365.1 of Bacteroidales bacterium. GTDB lineage: Bacteria > Bacteroidota > Bacteroidia > Bacteroidales > JAAUTT01 > JAAUTT01. The sequence goes on from JANXXY010000027.1 coordinate 971, forward strand.
TTGAGTATGGTGATAATCCGGTTGAAACATCCACTTTGAGTGGGGGCACAAATGAAACGAAAACATACCGGTTGTTAACCACTTTTAAAACTACTATTGATGTCCCATTTATTAAAGGTCTATCCTTCACGGGAAGTTATAACTTCGACCTTAGTAATATGTTTCAGAAGCAATTCTATCAGCCCTGGACATTGTACTCGGCCGATTTTGATAAGGCAACCAAGAATGCAGAAGGTTTTATTACCTCAGCCCCTTTAATTCCTCAGTTGAAAGGGCTTTCATCGCCTGAAGACAAGGAAAAATATGAGCGCACAAATAATCAAACATCTATGGTTAATTTCAATTATGTTAAATCATTTGGAAACCATAATATTACGTTGTTTGGAGGTTTTGAACAATACACAAACGACTATAATAATTTTGAGGCCTATCGTAAATATTACATTTCACCGGTTATTACTACATTCGATGCCGGTAATGCAAAGGATCAAAACATTACAGGAACTCAAACTATTTATGCCCGTAAATCGTATATCGGTCGTGCTACCTACGACTTTAGTGGGAAATACCTTGCAGAAATTGTTTTCAGAGCTGACGGTTCTTTAAAATTTCATCCAAATAAAAGATGGGGTTATTTCCCGGGGTTTTTATTGGGCTGGCGCACCTCAGAAGAAGGTTTCTGGAAAAATAACATACCGGTTATAAACTACTTTAAACTTAGAGCGTCTTTCGGAATGATGGGTATGGACCCAGGAGACCCATTCCAGTATATGGATAAATATGGTATTGGAACAGGTATGGTTTTTGGAACAGCCGGGGCTATACAAACCGTTGTTGGTCCACCAAGCATTGCTAACCCTGATATAACGTGGGAAACTCAAAAGTCTTATAATGTTGGGTTCGATTCGAAATTTATAAACGATCTTTTCTCGTTGAACGCTGAATTTTTCTATAACAGAAGAGATAACATCCTTGTAACCAGAAATGCTTCAGTTCCAAACTTTACAGGATTGTCATTACCAAAGCAAAATTTAGGTATAGTTGATAACCGCGGGTTCGAAATAGAGGGAGGCATACATAAATCGATTAACAAAGATTTGCGTATTGATGTTACCGGTAATTTCAGTTTTAACCGCAACAAAATTGTTTCAATGGACGAACCGACAAAAACTCAACCATGGCAAGAACTTACTGGCCATCCTTATGGTGCATGGTTGATGTATGATGCTATTGGAATTTTCAAAGATGACGGTGATGTTGCTGCTACCACGGCTAAATTGCCAGGCACAAAACCTGGCGATGTGAAATTCAGAGACGTAAATGGCGATGGGAAAATCACTAGCGATGATCAGATCTTGATGGACAGGGTAGATGCTCCTGAAACTTCCTATGGAGCTAATATTACTGTTAACTATAAAGCTTTTACCCTTAGCGTCCAAATTCAAGGTGTTGGAGAGTTTCTGAAACAAACCCAGAATGACAACCGTCGTGGTGAGGCTGGAAACTATTTTAAATGGCAATATGACAACCGTTGGACACCTGAAAATACATCAACCAATGTTGCGAGAGCATATAACCGTAACGATTTATATTGGTCCCCTGAGGTACGAATGAGTAATTATTGGCTCGAAAATACAGCTTTTTGCCGGTTGAAAAACGTTGTAATTAATTATGCTATTCCAACAAGGATCTATTCAAAAATTGGTATCTCAAAGGCTAGTATATATTTTACCGGCAATAATCTTGCACTCCTTTATTCAGCTACAAAAAAATGGGATCCTGAAGCCACGGATGCAGGAAGTTATCCAACTATGAGAACTTTTGCCATTGGCGCTAACATTACTTTTTAGTAAATCTTATTACTTATAAACAGTTAAAATATGAAAAAAATATTTTTTAACATATCTGAAATCTTACTTATTTTATTAATAGCGGTATCATGCTCGAAAGACGTTCTGAACCAAAAGGCTGTTGATACCTTCAATACTGATCTTGTATTTTCAGATATCAACGTAGTGAATGCCTATCTAGGCAAATGTTATGATCGAATGGGTGGCAACAATGATAATGGAATTCTAGGTTGCAGAGAAGACTTATTAAGCGCAGGAACTGATGAACTTCTTGGTATGCAGCGTCCTGCGGAATATGTAAATCTTCATGGAACAATGTCTCCCGATCAGCTCGGATTTTTTGCAGACGATGATAAGGGTGGTTACTTACGTTGGAATAATCTTTATTCAAATATTCAAGATGTAAGTAATATACTTTCCCGTATTGATGCTGTAAAATTAAATCCTGGACAAGAAGGTTTGAAAAAGCAGATAAAAGGTGAAAGTTATTTTATCAGGGCTTACGATTATTCAACTCTTTTAATGGTATATGGTGGAGCAATACTTTCAGATAAACCATATACATTGACTACTGATTTCAGCACTGTAAAAAGGTCAACCATTAAAGAAACACTAGACTTCATCTTGGCAGACATTAAATTTGCAATTGATACTTTACCAGAAACAGGAATTGAGCAAGGACGTGCCACTCGCGCTGCGGCAGCAGCGTTAAAGTCAAGAGTTTTACTTTTTTGTGCAAGTACATTAACAAATGGCGGATGGGCTGAACAAGCCTCTAATCCATTAGTTTCATTTCCAGCAGGAAGTCAGGCTGCTTTATTGATACAGGCTCGCGATGCGGCAAAGGATTTTATGGATGGAAAATACGGAGCTTTTTCTTTGACAGGAACAATTTCTCCCCCACCTGCTATATTATCTGATGCTGATGTAAAAAGTTATGCTGACAATTATTTCAGTATATTTAATCAAAAAGGTGCATGGAACAATGAAACAATCTGGGGTGTTCAGTTTCCACAAACAGGTGGGAATTATAACGCTTCTAATAAATGGTATGGACCATGCGGCAATCACAACTGGGGCAACAATAATCCCACAGAACCTCTTGTACGGGCTTTTGAAATGGCGGATGGTTCTCAATTCCAATGGGACAAATATAATCCTGGGGATATGGATCTTCGGACAGCTACCGCAGCGGAATTGGCTGTTGATCCGCTTCGCAATCCTTATAATGGCCGCGAACCTCGTTTTTATGCCAGTGTATTATATGATGGGGCGCCATGGCAGAAAAGAGCTGCGGATGCAGCAACTTCGGATCCTTTAAATCAGGTTCAAACTGGTTACTATTATGAAAATGTTGGAGATGCTATTTCCTACATGGTTGGAGTTGATACCAGACAAAGCAAAATTGAGGGTTGGAATGGAACGAAGACTGGGTACTACATCAGAAAATTATTAGATCCAGATGTAATTGGAAAGGATTTTAACAATACCAATTCATGGGTGGAATTTCGATATGCCGAAATTTTGATGAATTATGCTGAGGCATGCATTGAGATAGGTAATGCTGATCTCCAGAATGGTATTACTACAATGAATATGGTAAGAAATCGTGCCGGATTACCCGGAAGAATTACGGCCGATCAATCAGTTGCCCGCAATTATGTGCGGCATGAAAGAAATATCGAATTCTTTGCCGAAGGTCGTCGATTTTTTGATATGCGTCGATGGATGATTGCAGAACAGGTTATTGAGAATATATATATGATGAAAATACAGCATTACAAAAATGGTAATATAGTATGGAAATATGATAAAAACGACAAAGAGGACGATAGAATTTTTACTGATAAAAAATTCTATTGGGTACCGATATCAAGCGATGAGATGAAAAAAGCTCCTCAATTAGTGCAAAATCCAGGGTATTAAGTAATTATTTTCTTATTTAATTTTAGGCCGTTTCATTTGAGACGGCCTTTTTTTGTACTAATTTACCAATATGTCTTTTATAAGTTTAACACTTGAGATACGTTTTCCTCTTTCCTATAATTTAATAATCATTGATCGAAAAGTTTTAATTTACCAAATAAGGGTTTATATTCGATGATTAAAATAACTTCAACCATTTTACTAAATGAAGCATATTGACGTCCCTTTCCTTTATTCAGATCAACCAGCAATCGATTTGTCATCCAACGAACAATGGATTATTTTGCCAAAGAATCAGGTAGACATTGTGAATTGGCTTGATTTTCCATACAAACCAAATGTATGTTTTTCTATAGCTCATTCGCATGAAGGTATTTATCTTAAGTTTTGGGTTGCCGAGGAAGGCATTCGTGGCTTGGTTACAGATGATAACGGGAATGTATTTACCGATTCGTGTGTTGAGTTATTTATCGATCCTTCTGGTGATGGAAGCTATTATAATTTTGAGTTTAATTGCATAGGAACATTGCTTCTCGGATATGGGACTTCAAGGCATCATCGGGAGAAAGCTTCTCAGGAAATCTTGGACAAGGTATTACGATATTCATCCCTGGGACTAAAACAAATTGAGCAGGTAAAAGGATGGTTTGAATGGGAATTAACAGTATTCATTCCTTTTGATGCTTTCTTTAAGCATCATATTGAATCTCTGAGGGGAAAAACAGTCGTTGGTAATTTTCAAAAATGCGGCGATGATATGCCTGTTCCTCATTTTATTACCTGGAACGAAATTAATACTCCCAAACCTGATTATCATCGTCCTGAGTTTTTCGGTGAATTGCATTTTGAATGAAATTATGATTAATTTTTTAAGCCCCATCGGAACGGCATTATGGCAGCCCCATCGGGACGGCACACATTGATTGACTTTTACGATTTATTTAATATGTTAACCGGACACTAATAATGATTTAAATATGTTTGTTTAACCTCGGTATTAGAATAAATCAAAAATCAAAAATCATCCAAATTATAACATTCGAGTAATAATAAAAATTTGCTCGGGCTTATTTGAAATTAGGTTTATATTTGCGTTCATAAACAAGTGTTTTATGCAGCAGGTGAATATTAATAAGATTTCTTCATATAAGGCAGATCAGAATATCATTTTTCTGGTTGGAATTGATTCAACATTTTCGGGACTAAATTTATCCGAAGCCGAAATTAAGTATATCAAAATGGAGTTTGAAAATAAATCGTATCAGGTTTATATCAACCGCTTTACGCACTGGGTAATTGTTCAGTCATTCGAGACATCAAAAAAGGCCAATCATATAAAAGAAAATTTACGAAAAGCTGGTCATACTGTTTGTAAGCATCTTCAAAAGCAAAAAATAAACAATGTAGTTATTGTTGATCTGGTTTATGGTCCTTTATTTTGTTTTTCCTTTGTCGAAGGAATTGCATTAAGTAATTACCAGTTTATTAAATATCTGAAAGTGGCTTCCGAAAAGGAGACCACCCTTAAAAGTATTTCAGTTATTTCTCAAAACATTTCAGATGAAACTGTTTTCAATATGGCTGTGATTATCGAAGCCGTTTATTCGGCCCGTGATTTGGTGAATGAGCCGGTTTCGGTATTAAATTCGGTAAAATTAGCAACTGAGATTCAGAAACTTGGAGAATTAGCAGGTTACACCGTCGAGGTATTTGACAAGAATAAAATTATAGCGCTAAAAATGGGCGGACTTCTGGCTGTTAATCAAGGAAGTACCGTTCCACCAACATTCACGGTATTGGAATGGAAACCGGCGAATGCAAAAAATTTTAACCCTATTGTTTTAGTAGGCAAGGGGGTTGTATACGATACCGGGGGCTTAAGTTTAAAACCCACGGCGGACAGCATGGATTATATGAAATGCGACATGGCCGGAGGTGCAACTGTTGCCGCTGTGTTATATGCCATCGCGAAAATGGGAATTCCAATGCATGTTATCGGTTTGGTTCCATCAACTGATAACAGACTGGGCCCTGATTCCTATGCGCCGGGCGACATCATTACCATAATGGATGGAACAACAGTTGAGGTTTTGAATACCGATGCCGAAGGTCGCCTGATATTGGCAGATGCACTATGTTATGCCAAAAAGTATAAGCCCGAACTGGTAATTGATTTGGCAACTCTAACCGGCGCCGCTCACAGGGCAATAGGTACGCAAGGCGCTGTGGGTATGGGCAATGCAACGGACGATATTGTTTCATTAATTGTTCAGTCGGGTTTAAATGTGCATGAGCGTATCGCCGTTTTTCCTTTCTGGGAAGAATACGGAGAAATGATAAAATCAGATATAGCTGACCTTAAAAACATTGGAGGAGAACTTGCAGGAGCTATTACCGCAGGGAAATTTCTTGAATATTTTACCGATTATCCGTATTTTCACCTCGATATTGCAGGAACAGCTTTCCTAAAAAAAGCAGATAGTTACAGAGGAACTGGAGCTACAGGTTTTGGGGTGCGGTTATTGGTTGATTTTCTAAGCAATTATATTTCAAAGTAATTTTATCTTTACAAAAAGAGTTTTTAAATGAACAGTCATAGAATAAAAATTGGCATTACACAAGGAGATATAAATAGTATCAGTTACGAAGTGATTATGAAAACACTTCTTGACCCAAGGGTTTACGATTCATGCACACCTATATTATATGGTTCACCAAAAGTGGTTGCGTATCACCGGAAAGCCTTAAACATTGGCAATTTTAGTTTAAATGCTGTTCGAAATGCTGATGAAGCGACCTATAGGCATGCAAACCTGATTAATGTGCTTGATGAAAATGTACGAGTTGAACTTGGGAAATCAACACCACAAGCTGGTGAAGCAGCATTATTGAGCTTACAGGCTGCCATAAAGGATTTAAAAGAAGACAAGATTGATGCCTTGGTTACCGGCCCCATCAACAAACATAATATTCAATCGGAGCAATTTCATTTTCCGGGACATACTGAATATTTGCAGGAAGAATTCGGAGCCAAAGAAGTTTTGATGATTATGGTGAGTGAAGTCGTTAAGGTTGCAATTGTTACCGGCCACGTACCGCTCTCGAAAGTGGCTTCACTGATTACTGTTGATAATATTCTTTCGAAACTTAGGATATTAAATAAATCCATGCTTGTCGATTTTGCTATCCGACGTCCGCGAATAGCGGTTTTATCACTCAATCCTCATGCCGGCGACGAAGGATTACTTGGTCGTGAGGAAAATGATATCATTATTCCGGCAATTGAACAGGCTAAAAATGAAGGAATGATTGTAACCGGACCATATCCTGCTGATGGGTTTTTTGGGTCGGATTCCTACCAGAAATTTGACGTTGTTCTTGCCATGTATCATGATCAGGGATTAGCCCCGTTTAAAGCATTAGTTTTCGATGAGGGGGTTAATTTTACTGCCGGCTTGCCCATTGTGCGGACTTCACCTGCCCATGGCACAGCTTACGAATTAGTAGGAAGAGATCTGGCATCTGAATCATCCTTTCGGGCGGCTTTGTATCTGGCTTGTGATATATTAAAAAATCGCACTGAATACAAACAGCTTACCAGCAACCCCTTAAAAAATATTGACACTTCGAATTTATAAATTAGGTAAATTTTGTATGATTTTTATCATTTAACATATTTTCTTTTGAAAATATTGCATAGCTTCGAATTTTTAAACTATACGATCAGGTTCTTTAATTTAGCGCTCAATTAAATGAGTTTGAATAACGAACAAAAACTACTACAATTACTTAAAACTGGTGATGCTTTAGCGCTTAAAGGGTTATATTCTCTCTATGCCGAAAAGGTATACTATTTTTCGTTTCGATATCTCAGAAATTCTGCCGATTCAGAAGAAATTGTTCAGGAGGCATTTTTAAAAATCTGGGTTCACAGAAATGAAATTGACGAATCACAATCATTTAACAACTATCTTTTTACCATTACGCGAAACATAATTTTCAATCAATACCGGAAGAAAATTAATGAGTTAGCGTATGTTGAATATCTAAAACCGTTAATCAACGATTTGGACTCCTCTACCGAGGAAAATATCATCAGCAATGATCTGAATGATTTTCTTTCACGTCAAATTGACAAACTACCTCCGCAGCGAAAACTAATTTTTAAGAAAAGCAGGGTTGAAGGTTTAACATATCCTCAAATAGCTACTGAATTAAATATCTCAGAAAAAACAGTCGAATGCCAAATAAGACTCGCGTTAAAGACCCTCCGAAAAGAAATTCAATAAATTTTATTTGTTTTGAAATCAGAATTGCCATGAAAGGGCACTAGCAGCAAAATAGGGCAATGCCCTATGAACTAGAATAAAAGACAAATACGCCCTATAATGGATAAGAATAAAATCTTTGTACATAAATCCCAGAGTGTTTAAATGTTTATAGAAAAATCTGAAGGATTTGAAACAATATACGACCCCAGCCGGGGTCGTATGTCTCGTTTATTTAAATATTTGTAT
>JANXXY010000106.1 GCA_025350365.1 Bacteroidales bacterium
CGAATATTGGTGGGGCACTTATAATAACCACGATCCAAAGCGCGACAGAAAACTTCTGCTTCATAAAAAAGAATTGGTTAAACTTGAACGTAAAACTCAGGAAAAAGGTCTTACTATTATTGCAATCCGTTTATTTGTTACCGAAAAAGGCCTGGCAAAGCTCGAACTAGCCCTCGCGAAAGGGAAACACGACTATGATAAACGGGAAGATATTAAGAAAAAAGATCATAAACGAGAGATGGACCGGGCCATGAAACACTAATACTTCGGTATCTTTTTTTTAAGATACTGATAATGAGTTCTAATTCAAAAACAGAAATTAAACGTAAATAATTATTAATCAATATTTTCAAATTTTCTCATTTTCAAATTTTCAAATTTAACGAAGTATTGTTACATCAACACTTCGGTAAATTTTCAGCAATATTCTTAAAATGAAATACTTGGATATAAATTGAAATATTTCTCTATTTCTATGTATTTCAATATATTACATTTATAAAAATGCAGAAGTTTAAAAAAAATACCGAACTATTGTACATCTAATCCGTTTTTAAATGAAAACCTTACTAATATCCTTCATTTTATCATTGATTAGCCTTACTATTTGCATTGCACAAAAAATTTACAAAGCCACACTTTTGCTTGATGCAAAGGCCACTTTAGGCGAAGGCTCTATTTGGCATCCCGGTGAAAAGAAATTGTATTGGATTGATATCGACGAGAAAACACTTCACACCTACGATCCTGATTCGAAAGAAGAAACTCATTACCCTCTCAAACAAAAGGTTGGAACGATAGTGCCGATTGATACAGGAGGTGTTTTGGTTGCATTAAAAGATGGTGTATATGCATTCAATATGAAAGCTAATATCTTCCGTTTTATTACTTCGCCTGAAAAAGACCTGACAGAAAACCGCTTTAATGATGGTAAATGTGATCCATGGGGTCGTTTTTGGGTTGGAACAATAGGTCCCCGATATAAGGCAGCGCTTTATAGAATAACAGCTCCTTCGGAATGCACTAAAATGCTCGACAGCATTACCACCTCAAATGGCATTGTTTGGTCGTCTGACAAAACTAAAATGTTTTATATCGATACTCCCACCGGTGAAGTCAGGCAATATAATTACGATAATAACACTGGGAATATCTCAAACGCTCAAATAGTCGTGAAATTCCCTAAAGGAATAGGGTATCCTGACGGAATGACTATTGATTCGGAAGGAATGCTTTGGATAGCTCATTGGGGAGGAAGCTGCGTTGGACGTTGGAACCCAGTTACAGGCAATATGATTGCAAAGGTTGAAGTACCTGCGCTAAACATTACCTCGTGTGCTTTTGGGGGTAAATATTTAGACACATTATACATTACTACCGCAAAAACAGGAATGAATGAAAAGCAACTGAAACAATTTCCTTTAAGTGGAGGTGTGTTTAGTGTGACTGTTGATGTAAAAGGTACTCCAGCTAATTATTTCAATACCAAACACAAGTGACACAATCCAAATAAAGTTTATAATAAATATTATTAATTGTTAATATTATGCAAGAAAAATAAAGTTTTTTTTTGATATTTGTGAGGCTAGACTTTGAACAGTCTGTAAATTCATAATTAATCTGCTAACTAATTAATATAGATTATGGAAAGTAATACAATTTCAAGACGTAATTTTTTAGGTAAAACGGCTGCAGCTACCGTTGGTATTACCGTTGTGCCTAGTATGGTACTTGGTAGTAGAGTAGGAAAAATTGCTCCGAGCGACAAACTAAACATTGCCGCGATTGGTATTGGGGGTATGGGTAATTCCAACCTCGAAGGTGTAAAAGCAACAGAGAATATAGTTGCTCTTTGCGACGTTGACTGGGGATATGCCAAAGGCGTACTTGACGCTTACCCGAATGCAAAAAAGTATTGGGATTGGCGTAAAATGTACGACGAAATGGGCAAATCCATTGATGCAGTAATTGTTGCAACAGCCGACCATTCCCACTGTATTAGTGCTTCCCATGCAATGACAATGGGTAAACACGTATATGTTCAAAAACCATTAACCCACACGGTTTATGAGTCTCGCTTGCTTACCAAACTAGCTGTAAAGCATAAATTAGCTACTCAAATGGGTAATCAGGGTTCATCTGACGAAGGCGTTAACCTAACCTGCGAATGGATTTGGAACGGCGAAATTGGCGAGGTGAAAAAAATTGAAGCTTTTACTGATCGTCCTATCTGGCCACAAGGCTTAAATCGTCCGGAAAGAGGTGATTGGGTTCCTGAGACTTTAAATTGGGACTTGTTCATTGGACCCGCTAATATGCGTCCATATGTAACAGCTTACACCCCATGGAACTGGCGCGGATGGTGGGATTTCGGAACAGGAGCTCTAGGTGATATGGCCTGCCATATTCTTCATCCGGTTTTCAAATCAATGAAACTTGGTTATCCAACCAAGGCTCAGGGTAGCTCTACCCTTCTTTTAACAGACTGTGCACCTAATGCCCAGATTGTTAAATTAACTTTCCCTGCACGTCAGCCTGATAAGAATATTAAAATCAAATTACCTGAAGTTGAAGTTACCTGGTTTGACGGAGGATTAAAACCGGCGATGCCTACCGGATGGCCTGCTGGTAAAAGCATGAACGATTCCGGAGGCGGAGTTATTTTTCATGGTACTAAGGACACATTAATTTGTGGTTGCTATGGTGTTAACCCTTGGCTACTCAGTGGACGTGTTCCAAATGCCCCAAAGACCGAACGCCGCGTACCGAAACCTACCGTTGGCGGCCAGCACGAAATGGATTGGGTGCGTGCATGTAAAGAAAATCCTGAAAACCGCGTAAAAACAAAATCTGATTTCAGCGAAGCCGGTCCATTCAACGAAATGGTAGTAATGGGCGTTCTTGCAGTTCGTCTTCAAGATCTTAATAAAGAACTTGAATGGGATGGCATTAACATGAAATTTACCAATATTACTAATGAAGAAAAGGTTAAGACAGTAATCGCTGATGGTTTCAAAATTCACAATGGTCATCCTACCTTTGCGAAAACTTATACCGATCCTGTTTCAGCTAAGGCTTACTCCGAAGAATTGATTAAGCATACATACAGGGCTCCTTGGGTACTGCCTGCTATGCCTGCCTAATTATCAACTAATTAGTGAAACCGCTGGTGTGTATCTTTGATGCGCATCAGCATTTCAATTTATAAACAAATATTAATCTAAAATTATCTTCGATGAAAAAGTTACATATTCTGTTATCGGTTCTTCTGGTTGCCGGATTGAGCACAATGTATTCGTGCAAATCCTCAAGAAATAATCAGGCTATGGCTGATTCTTTAAAAGCCGATTCGGTGAAAAAAGCTTTGGCAGCGATTCCTGCCGAACCTAATACCCTTACTGAACAGGAAAAAGCGGAAGGCTGGGTTCTTTTGTTTGATGGCAAAACACCTGCAAACTTTAGAGGTTATGACAAAAAAACATTTCCTGAAAAAGGATGGGAAATTGTTGATGGAACTCTCCATTGTATAAATTCAGGTACTGGTGAAGCTGGGTTTGGTGGCGACGTTATTACTAAGGAACAATATAAAGATTTCGAGTTCTCGCTCGAATGGAAAATTGGTAAGGGTGGAAATAGTGGCATCTTTATTCTTGCCCAGGAAAAACCAAAACAGCCAATTTGGAAGTCTGCTCCTGAAATGCAAATTCTCGACAACGAGGTTCATCCTGATGCCAAATTAGGTGAAAACGGCAACCGTAAAGCTGGTTCACTGTATGATCTTATACCTGCAAATCCACAGAATACTAAGCCTGCCGGTGAATGGAATAAAGTTCGTATCCTTGTATACCAGGGAACAGTTGTTTTTTATCAGAACGACGAAAAAGTGCTTGAATTCCATCTTTGGACTCAAGACTGGAATGATATGATCAACAAGAGTAAATTCAAAGGCTGGGATGATTTTCTTAATGCTGGTGGTAAAGACAAAAAAGGTTATATAGGCTTGCAGGATCACGGTAGCGATGCCTGGTTCCGCAACATCAAAATTAAAGTGATGCAATAATAGCTTGTCAGAAAATAAAAAAAGGAAGTCAAAATGACTTCCTTTTTTTATTTTCTGAGATTTTTATTATTCCTTTTCATTGTCATAAATCGCTCATAATCATTTAGTATCCTTTCATGGATTTCATAGTCTGTTGCACTCAAAATAAAACGATCATCGGGTTTACAAAACATCATAAATTGATCGAGCAATTCACCGTTTAATCCGGTAATTGATTGAACTACCTGTCGGTTATACTTCGGATTCACTATCTTAAATAGCTTTTCTCTCTCCTTAGCTTCTGCCAATTTCCGAAGCGATTTCCCTTCCTTACTAAACAAATTGTACAAAGCAGTTATGGGACTCCCAAGCGAAATTGAAGCTTCCGCCTGAAGCTGATGTTTGGGAATCATTTTCAATTCCCTCTGAATACTGGCAATAGCATCGCGAATATTGCTTTGAGGAATGGTAAGATGTAATACCTTATATTTAAATTGTTGGTATGTTCCAAGACTTTGAATATCAATTTCGGTCATTTCATACACTTTCTCAGTCATCCAGATTGTTGGAATACGAATCTGTTTCAAAAGGGAATCTTTAACAAACAACTCCATTGGCAAATAACCGATCGACGAAATATAAATTGTATCGTTTCGTTTGGCAGAAATTGTAAAATTTCCTGAAGTATCAGAAAGCACTCCCCAAAGCTGGGTTTTATTAATTACACGAGCAAATGGAATGGATGTCCTATGGTATTTTCCAACCAACTGAGCCCTAATAGTTACCAGGTCATTTTTAGGCGTTTGTGCCATCAAATCGTTTGAAGCAAAAACAACAAGAACCTGTAAGAATACAAAAATGAAACAAAATTTATGAAAACCCATGAGGTTGTACAAATATTATACGTTGGTAAACAGATGATACGACTTAATTATTGTGCTATTGCCGAAATGCGGACAATTGCATGGTTTAAGTTTTTTTCGATCGGGCTTTTCAAAACGTGTTCTGCTTTTACTCGAAGCACATGAGTAAATAACTATGGAAAAGATAATTACATAACAGAAAAAAAATCCTTTCCAAGCCATTGTTCTGAATCTCATAAAACTATAATTTTGAATGGAAAGTTAAGGATATTTTTACATCCTGAAAATTAAAAATTGTTAAATAAAACGAGTAACAACATCGGGTATAGTGTCTATATTTATCATAAAAAATAACGATTATGTATCAGCTTAGCAAACACAAAATAATCATTTTCCTTTTTAGCTTTCTTTATTTCGCAATAGCCTGTTCTCCAATTGCTAAATACAAGTCCGACCCCCAAGTTATTAACTGGGAAAAAGATATCAGGGAATTTGAAATAAGAGACAGTATAGAGACTTATTCCCCAAATGCAATCTTATTTACTGGCAGCTCCAGCATTCGCCTTTGGTCGAGCATTTCAACCGATATGGCACCTTATGAGGTCATCCACCGCGGTTATGGCGGGGCAAAACTTAGTGACTATGCTTTTTACGCAAAGCGAATCATTTACCCCCATAAGTTTAAAGCAATGGTTTTGTTTGTAGCCAACGATATTACAGGAAGCGAACAGGATAAAACACCGGAGCAAGTAGCTCGTCTTTGCCAATATATTGTAACAACAGTTCATAATAAATATCCATCAGTGCCTGTTTTTTGGATTGAAATAACGCCTACTCCATCCCGATGGAAAGTCTGGCCAAAAATTAACGAAGCTAATAATCGAATAAAAGAACTTAGTAAGAAAATACCCAACTTTTATGTTATTGAAACCACAGCATCATATTTAGATGCCAATGGTGTGCCGCGTAAAGAACTCTTTAGGGAGGATCACCTGCATTTAAACCAGGAAGGATACAAACTATGGACAGACATCATTACAAAAGCTTTGAATCAAAATCTCAAATAAAGGAATAACAGAAATGGAATTAAGAGAATTATACCCCTGCTATCTATAAAAAAATTTTATTGAGTAAAACTTGAAACTTTTCTTTGTTTTGATACAAATCACAAACGATGAAAACCATTAATCCCCAAAAAATATATAAATTTTATATTTTTCAATTTTTTCAGCATGTGAAAGGATATAAATGCATGGCGATATAGGATTTGAATGATAAGTTGTGCGTATAGTGTAAAAAAATCCAACAACTTGACGGATAAGCGCAAAATAGAATGGATTGTAAGCGGCTTTAGCTCTTTAATAGGTTGGTACAATGGATGTATTTATTTTGTTTTTTATGAATATCCGCATGTGTACCTAAATTAATTTTCATTAGTTACACATGCCTTCAAAAGTCTATCAAATAATGCCTCTCCGTAGTATCGTCGGTTAAATTTGTAACAATATTCATTTAAATAGTTTTGCAAAAATTCGGGTTTAATATCATGATGAATATCTAGGAGCATTCTTTTCGCATTACTAATAGCAATATGCACCCAGGGCAACATTTCTTCTATTTTTTCTTTTGGTATAATCTGAGCCTTGTGCTCTAAGACAATATCTTTCAGGTCAGTGTACGAATTAGAATTATCTGTTAATAATATAGATTTCTCGGATACATTATCATTAACAATTGGTGTTATTGTTTCAGCCTTTAAATCTTCTATAACTTTCATCTTTATATAACCGACTTTAGGAGTTTTGCCATTTTTCGAAGTTTCGCCTTCGATTTCTTTGCTCTCAGCCATTACTAAAACTTTCGTCTTTTTTTGGCTGCCTCTTCCGCACTTTAAGGGCTTATCCTTTTCTTCTTCAATTGTTTCTGTTGAAAAAAAGCCATCGTCTAATTCAATTTCACCAGACAACTCATATTTGCCATCTCTTTGTCCCATCACTTCTCTAAGTTTATGAAGCATTGCCCAAACGGGTTCATAGCGGTTGTGCCCAAGTTGACGCTGAACTTCAAGTGCCGAGAAGCTTTTCTTGGTCGATGTTAAAAGATGTATAGCTACAAACCAATAACGTAATGGTAACTTGGAACTTTGCATTGCTGTTCCACTTCTTAAGGTAACACGTGTTTTACATTTCTTACATTCATATTGCCACTTATCTTTCTTCCAATAATGTTCAAATCCCTTGCATTTTGGACAAAAGACACCTATTATATCTCTAATCTCCTTAAATTTCAACTTGCAGCTTTCCTCGTCAGGGAATTGCGCAATAAAATTTAATAAATTCATATCTTTAGGTTTAGAAATCAAAGGTATAAATTTTTAGGTACGTAAGCGGATATTCATATTATACTAATAGAATTTTGCGCGATTGTCAACGATTTTGGCAAGCTTGCGAAGTGCATTGTAACTGTCGTAGCTGGCGCGGGTTTGAAAAGTATAACCCATTCGTTGTTTAGAGTCCGCATAATCCTTGCTTACAGGAGCATTGGTTATATTTGAAACATACAACACATAAACGCCATTGTTGCCATTTATAGGTTCCGATATTTTGCTCTTGCCAAAGTTAGTGCCAGCGGCGATAACTTTTGGTTCTATGCCGGAGCTGGGCAGGGAGTAAGTTGAAAAAGAAATGCCATTTGCAACTTCCACCGGAGTGTTTAATTTTAGACCGAGATCCTGAAGGTTTGAGACTCCGGATTTTGCTTTATTGATTTGTTCAGCAAGCTTTTCAGCCTTTTTTTCTTTGCGTACCTGTAATTCAACTTCAGCTTTTACTTGTTCAATTGGTGCAGTGCCTTTTTTGCGAACAGCCGTAAGAGCAGCAACAACGTAACGATCGCCCAGATCAATTGGTTCGGAAACGGTTAACTTATCCGACGAATACATCCAACGAAGAACCGAACGTGGTTGCTCCAATCCGGGAATTGCCTTGTCAGTTTCTGCTATGTTGGTGGCAAGCTTTTTGGCAAGATTTTGTTTGGTTATAGCTGCATTAAATTGTTCGTAAGTCCGGTTTGAAGCAGCGAATTTATTGGCATCTGCATACACTTTGTTGAAAGTTGGCTGGCTTGGCTCAATTTTACGTTCAATAACAGCAACTTTTACTTTTTTAATGTCTTTGCCTTTTTCTAAAATCTGAAGAATGTGATACCCAAACCGGGTTTCTACCACTTTTGTTTCACCTTTTTTTCCTTCAAAAGCAGCATCGCTAAAAGGTTTTACCATAAGACCTTCCTGAAACCATCCTAAGTCGCCGCCTTTTTCAGCATTGCTTTTGTCATCAGAGAAACTCCTGGCCAATACTGCAAAATCAGCGCCTTTATCCAGCAAATTTTTAATACTGTCGGCTGTAATCTTTGCTTTCGTTGTGGCTTCTTTGGTCTGAGCTTTTGGTGATATCAGGATATGACGAGCTTTTACCGAGTCAGGCAAATTAACTACTTTGTAAAGACGAGCTAATTTATATGAGCCATTGTCCAAATATGGCCCGTAAACTTCTCCAACCGACGATCTGAACATAAAATTATCAAGCGAATCGGGGAGTTGACCCGGTTTATAGCTTTTATCATTGTATGGCACATCTGAGTTTCCGTTTACAAACTGCTCCACTTCGGTAGCTGAATTAAAATCAGGTTTCACCTTGGTTATCCAGTCTTCAGCGGTATTAATATCAGTTTTAGACGGTACTACATCAAAGGAAACATATTCAATATCCCGGGAAGCAGATTGGTCGAAAAGAAATTTATGATCGTTGTAATATTTTTTTAGATCTGATGAAGTAATCTTCACCGCACTGTCGGATATAGTATTGTATCTAAGTGAAATATAATTAAAATCCGTCTTTTTATTGTTTTCAATAAAATCGTTTTTAGCCAGAAAGGTAGGAGCTGATAATCCTTTACGAATCAGATTTATATATTTGTTATTAATACGATCATTTTTTATCTGTTCTTCGATATATAACCAAAACATTTTCTGTTTCCCTGTTTGATCCTGGTCCATATTTTTTAAAAAGGATAATAAATTAGATTTATTAAACTCTCCCGTTTGTGGATTGGTAAAAATCTGTCGAACAATTTGATGAGGATTGGCTCCCTGAACAAGATCAAAAAGCTCGTCGGAGGTAACCGTTAGTCCAAGTTTATCATATTCTTTTCCCATTACCATGTCGTTGGAAATTTGCTGCCAGGCTTGCTCGCGTATGCCATCAAGAGTTTTTTCGTCAACGTTTCCCTGTCCGGAATTCATTTTATGTATTTCTGTCAACTC